>JARIEH010000246.1 GCA_029256865.1 Psychrobacter sp. | reverse complement strand
GTACGGATGTAAAAGAAAATGAGGCAGATACTACTGAATCAGACAAAAACGCGCTAAACCATACTGATCCTAAAAGCTAGGATTAATCATGAATGAATTTGAGCTGATTGAGCAAGTATTCTTAAATTTACAAGCTGAGCATGCACCAGCTGTTGGTATTGAAAAGAGCATTGGTGATGATGCCGCGGTGATCGCACTGCCTGTTGGCTCACGTTTGGTCAGCTGTATCGATACCTTGGTTCAAGGTCGACACTTTAGTGCTGACTGGGATGAAGTCCATAAACTGGCCTTTTCAATTGCCTATAAAGCTGTAGCGGTCAATGTCTCAGATCTTGCCGCGATGGGTGCGACGCCGCACAGTATTTTGTTGGCGTTAGCATTACCTGAACGTCTTGCCCATAAACAATGGCTCACAGAATTTTCCAAAGGCTTATTTCACGCCTGCCAACTGTTTGGCGTGACGCTGATAGGTGGTGATACCACGCGTAACGACACTTTAGTTTTGAGTGTCAGTGCCCAAGGATTGCTGGCCGCAAACATACCAGCAGTCTACCGTTCAGGCGCACAAGTCGGTGACAAAATCTATGTGTCGGGCACACTTGGTGATGCTAATTATGCGTTGCAACATCCTGATAATGCTATCGGCAAAGAGCTAGCACATCGTCTGCACATGCCGACCCCGCGTATTACACTAGGTGCAGCATTGGCAGAGATTGGCGCAACCGCGATGATAGATATCTCTGATGGTCTCTATCAAGACCTTGGTCATATCTGCCAACAAAGCAGCGTTGGTATGCAAATTAATCTTGAACATCTACCTAGCAGCAAAGCACTTGCCAGCATTGATTTAGCAGAGCGCTTATTATGTCAATTGGCTGGTGGTGATGATTACGAGTTAGCATTTACCTTGCCTGCTGATATTGAGCCCCCCATTAATAGCAGCAACACCCCTGTCACCTGTATCGGTGAAGTCATTGCGCCATCAAGCAAGCTAACAAACAGACCAGTAAGCAATACAGTTACTGCTGCCAATATCTCCAAAACCCTGCTTCCTGAATTATGGTATCAAGGACAGCCAGTCACACCGACTCATCCAACCCCATTTTCCACTTGGCCCAATCTGACGGGTTACCAACATTTTGCAGGTTAACCCATGATTGATCACAACCTATCTAAGCCCGATATCCGTAAGGCTAACAACTGCCCACCTCTACCAGCAGATGCCAGTATGCTTGACCGAGTAGTATATTGGTTAGGTATTGGTTTAGGCAGTGGCTTACCCCGCCGTGCACCTGGTACTTGGGGTACTGTTGGTGGATTAATCGTCGCCATACCGTTGATGAGCTTGGGTTTTGTGCCATTTTTAATCATCACTATTTTATCCTGCTTCATTGGTATCTGGATATGCGGTCGTACTTCCGAATTGATGCAAGGTCATGACAATCCACATATTGTCTGGGATGAGTGGGCGGGTATCTGGATTACCTTATTGCCGTTTTCTTATATGAGTGTGACGACAGATACCTTTTGGCAAGATATCTCACAAAATTTGTCTATCATTACGCTCGTGATCGCCTTTATACTGTTTCGGTTTTTTGACATTATTAAGCCACCACCGATTGGCTGGGCAGATAAAAAGGTCGCAGGTGGTCTGGGTATTATGCTTGATGATATCATCGCTGGAGTTATGGCAGCGGCCGTATGGTTTATCATCATGCTAGGTTTTTTACACTAAATAAATAAGCTTTTATTAAGTGGTGTTGAAGCAACAAGTATTTTTGCTAGGCAATATTCACTTAAAGCCATATTGGACTTTCTCGACATTTGCGCTATAATAAAATCATATTTGTAACATTTAAAATAGGTCTTTTATGACAACTTCCCTCTCTGTAATTATCCTTGCTGCCGGAAAAGGCACGCGTATGCAGTCTGCCAAGCCAAAAGTCTTACAGACCTTAGCAGGCAAGCCCTTACTCGGTCATGTGCTAGACACGTGTGATAACTTGACCGTCGCGAAAACCATTGTGGTACATGGTTTTGGTGGTGAGCAAGTACAAACAGCAATGGACAGTCAGTATGCGCATCTACCGATTACGTGGGTTGCACAGACTGAACAGCTAGGGACGGGTCATGCGGTCAAGGTCACGCTATCGCAGTTGCCAAAAGACGGACAAAGTCTTATATTATATGGGGATGTGCCCTTAGTCAGCTGCCAGACCTTAGCCATGTTACAGACTGCCAATACGGATGGCATGTCGATGCTGACACTAACGGTAGATAATCCGTTTGGACTGGGCCGTATCAAACGTGATGCAGCAGGTAATATCCAAGCAATTGTCGAGCAAAAAGACGCGAGTGCCGA
>JARIEH010000105.1 GCA_029256865.1 Psychrobacter sp. | reverse complement strand
TTAAAAAAGTGCGGGATAAAGGACTATTAACGACGCAGCCTATGTTTAGCCGCCTTACCAAGCAAGGCGTGGTCTGGCCTGATGGCACTGAAGAGTCCATAGATGCGATTATTTGGTGTACGGGCTTTGAGCCTGAACTTGCGCATCTAACGCCTTTGGGTGTAATAGAAGAGGATGGGAAGGTATTGACCGAACAAGGTCAAGCGCTCAAAGAGCCACGCCTGTGGCTATTTGGCTATGGCGATTGGGCAAGTCCTGCTTCAGCGACCATCATCGGCGCTGGGCGTAGCGCTCGGGAAAACGTGCCTGCCTTGTTGGACTTTTTATCAAAAGATACTTAGCACGTAGGTTAGCGTAGAACTTGACAGGAAAATCTTTTAAAGAGGATTTTTTATTAAAGCGCAGAGCGGGATTAGCTCCCTGCAAATATACCGCCACCCCTCTTATATAAACTCCCGTTCTACATTCATCATTCGTCCGTCTACCGTGCGCTCTATCTTCTCTTCGATTTGACTACACTGCGACTCAACCTCACGTTTGGACAGCCCAACGATCACAAATGTCCATTCGCTGGCGTCATGTCGATCGCGCTCGCCGCTCTCACATACCGCGACGCTTGGATTATTGCCAAAGCGTGCATGTAAGCCGCCCATACGTTGACGTTTTTCTTTGAGTGAGCTGCATCCAGGCAGTGAAAACATCAACGTCAAGATAGCGATATGCATAGTATTCTCCTTACAAAAACAGTTTATACTGCATAGTAGCATCAAACATGATGCCTACGTGTCACTGAACAGTCAAAGGTCAGGCTTAGATAGTGTCAATAAAGCGTGTCTAGGCTAAGGGCTTAGTTTTGTCTTTTGCACCTATGGATTTATCAAAGTAAAAACACCTTAAGTTATGCTATCGTTACGTTACTATGAGCGAGGCAATCTGTATCAGCCCCTTATAATTACTCACATTTATACCATCCACAAACATCATAATAGCCAATATGCGTACTCCCCCAATGACTTCTATCAGCTACGTACAGCAGCAACGCATTACTCGATTATGCGTGCGCTGCGGATTACTACTTATGCAATATGGTGCTGAGTCTGCCGTGGTGGTGGACTTATCCAAACGCTTAGGTCTGGCTTTGGGAATGAGTAGCGTAGAATGTTCGCTGAATTTTAATGCCATTACCTTGACCACTATCTGTAATGAACGCTGCATCACCACCACCAGAGACACGATTAACCAGAGCATCAATGTCAATTTATTGGTGCAAATTCAGCAAATTGTCAATAAAACCGAAGCCGTCACAGATAACCATAATAATGATAAGCTGAAGTCTGAGCTGACAGACCGCACCACCCTTGCCTTTGATGAATTAGATAAAACGGTTTATCCGACATGGCTAGTGAGCATATTTGTTGGCGCATCT
>JARIEH010000077.1 GCA_029256865.1 Psychrobacter sp. | reverse complement strand
TCAACAATCTAATAACGCCTCTACTAACATCTCTGATAAAGTAACTCGCAAAGTCTCAGTTGCGGTCATTGGTGCTGGTACAGCAGGACAAAACGCCTTTCGACAAGCCAGTAAAACCAATAAAAATATTGTTATTATCAATGAGGGTTTTTGGACGACGATCTGTGCCACCGTTGGGTGTATGCCAAGCAAACTATTGATTGCTGCAGCAGCTCGCGCCCATGAAGCAAAACACTCTGAGCAGTTTGGGGTTCATGCAGAGGTGCAAATAGATGGCAAACAAGTGATGGCGAGGGTTCAAGCTGAGCGTAATCGTTTTACAGGCTTCGTCAAAAGACAAGTTGAAGGTTGGCCTGAGAATAAAAAAATATCAGGACGGGCGTATATCAACAAACAAGGACTGATTGAGGTAAATGATGAGCTGATTGCTGCAGATAAAATTATTGTCGCTACAGGCAGCTCTCCATTTATTCCAGAAGGCTGGAGTGATAAGCTGGGAAAAACTTTGATTACTTCCGATACGGTATTTGAATTAACAGACCTGCCCACCTCTATGGCTGTCGTCGGAGCTGGCGCTATTGGCTTAGAGTTGGCACAGGCTTTTAGTCGTTTGGGCGTCGATGTCACTTTATTAAGTCGAGCCAATCGTGTCGGTGGGCTAAAAGATGAAGACATCAATCAAAAAGCCATTGAATGTCTGAGCCGTGAGCTCAACATGCAGCTCGACAGCGAGATCAAAGACGTTGGTACCCAAACCAATGAAGACAATAATGACCTATCAGCTTTTATTGACTATAAAGACAGTGCTGGCCAATCGCAGCAGTGGCGAGGTGACTGCGTTCTAGTAGCGACTGGACGCCACAATAATATTGATCAGCTAGGCATAGAAAACCTAGATGTTGAACTGGATGACAAAAACCGTCCAAAAAACTTAAACATAAACACTGGCCAGATCGGTAATTTAGAGGTATATATCGTTGGGGATGCCAACGCGCACATTCCCCTGCTTCACGTTGCTAGTGACGAAGGCTTTAGTGCAGGGAGCGAGGTTTGCCGTGATAATGTCGGTGCTTATATACGTGCACCCGCCATTCCATTATCGATTGTATTTTGTGAGCCGCAAATCGCCAATGTCGGTATGTCACTGCCAGAGATTGAACACTCAGAGCGCACCCATGTCACGGGCAAAGTAAGCTTTGATAACCAAGGGCGTAGCCGTATTATGGGAGTCAACTGTGGCCTATTACACATCTACGCTTGCAAAGAAACGGATAAGATTTTGGGCGCCTGTATGGTGGCTCCTGATGCTGAGTATATCGCTCATATATTGGCCGTTGCCATTACCAACGAGTTGAGTGTTAAAGAGCTGCTGGATACACCGTTTTATCATCCTACTATTTTAGAAGGACTACGCAGCGCACTACGAGATGTACAAAAGCAAATGTCTATTCCCCATCAGGCTGAAAAAATAGAGGAAGATGGTTTTTAGACAATGACTCGGTTACAATTTTAGATAAGTATCGACCACCTAATACGCATGGATAACATCATGGCAATCGCTGGTATTACTGATTTTTTTGAAGAAATCATTCGTGATTTACATACCAGTCTCTATCTTGCCATTGGTGGCTCGATAGAAGAAGATTCACTTAACTGGTCTTCTTATGCCGCTGAGTTAGTCAGTACTGGCATCAAAATCCTCATACTGCTTGCAGTATTGGGGTTTTTTTATTGGTTAGCGACGTATGTCATTAAGAAAAACAAAACGCGGCTACGCTTAAATGAGCGCCGTATTAAAATTGCACGTTCTACTCTGCGTTATATTTGGGTGGTTGCCAGTGTGATTGCGGTCATGAGTCAAATGAGCTTTGAGCCAGATACCGTTAAGGCGACTGCGAAAGCCAGTATCTGGGCTGGCATCTATTATGTCCTCTGGACGACATCAGATCACATTATTCATAAAGTATTGCAGCACTATGGTCTCAATGCTTCTATTGAACAGCTCCTTAAGAATGTGTTTTCAGTATTAATATGGGTCCTCGGAACAGCCAGTGTCATGGCGCAGTTTGGCTTTGACATAGTCTCTTTGGTCGCCGGTTTGGGTATTGTTGGTTTGGCTGTGGGTTTCGCTGCCCAGTCGACGCTCGCCAACTTCATCGCTGGCATTACGATTTTGCTTGAGCAATCCTTTCAAGTAGGCGACTGGATTAACATCAATGATAATGAAGGTCGTGTCGTGGTCATCGCGTTACGCACCACGCATATTTTGACCCGAGACAATATTACGGTCATCATACCAAACTCTAACGTGGCCTCCTCCGAGGTGACCAACTTGACCTCCAAAAACTTCATAAGATTTAACATTCGTATGCGTATTGCGTTTGAGGATGATATTGAGCTTGCTCGCAAGGAGATTTTACAAGTACTTGCTGATACCGATGTGGTGCTCAGTCGCCCTGAGGCCTCAGCGACAGTCGCAGAAATTGGTGAGTATGGGGTGTTTTTCATCGTGCGTTTTTGGGTCAAGCCTGCGTCAGTCGCCCGTATGCCCAAGATTAAAGAAGACCTGCAAGAAAAAATCAAACTTGCTTTTGATGCGGCTAATATCTCGACCCCTTACCCGCATATGCGTCTACTAATGCCAAAAGACGTCGACTACCCTATTGCTACCAAGCCGTTTGCGACGACAACGCGAGTACTCACGGAAGAGGTGGCTCTCACAAAAGATGATTAATAACCTCAAGATGATACTTATATTAAAGCCATGCGCTTTAAACCATCACCTCTTGAAATATGGTAAAATTACGGGTTAAACCTCTTATTTTATTATTTGTTCAGCCCATTTAGCCACAGGTACCCGTATGACCGAAACAACCGCGCCCGTCTCTTCAACAGCATCTTCACCGGAGTTGTCGCTTGATCTTATCATCACCTGTGCCGATGGGCTCGAGGCACCGCTACAGACTGAACTGACCAGCTTCGGTATTGTCAGCGAAATCAGAAGTACTGGCCGTTTAATGGTGACGGGTAGCCTACGCGATTTATATACTATTTGCTTGTGGTCACGTGTGGCCTCGCGAGTATTGATGCTGATCAAGCGCAAAAACATCAATACCGAATACGATGTGGCTGAGCAGCTCTATGGTTTGGCGAAATCAATCAACTGGACTGAGCAATTCAGTCTTGAGCAAACCTTTGCTATTCGTTTATCAGTAGATAAGCGCGTCGCGGTCAGTCAGCAGTTTGCGATGCTACGTATCAAAGATGCGATTGCTGATACCTTTAACGAGGTCTATGACAGCCGCCCCAACGTCGACAGTAAAAACCCAGACTTCTCAATCTTTGCCACAGTCAATGATAAGCAAGCAGAGCTGTATTTAGACTTATCGGGTACGAGCTTACACCGTCGTGGCTACCGCGTGGCAATGACAGAAGCACCGCTCAAAGAAAACTTAGCGGCAGCTCTACTCTATAGCGCAGGCTGGCATCAAAAAAATGCAGCGGGCAATGCTCCTCTCTACAATGCGCTTATCGACCCTATGTGTGGCTCAGGCACTTTTATCATTGAAGCGCTACTGATGCATTGTGATTATGCCGTTGGCATTGACAAAGCGGCCAATCAATTTGGCTTTTATCAATGGCAATATCATGATGAGACGCTATGGCAGGAAATGATAGACGATGCACAAACACGTTTTCGTGAAGCGTTAGACATCGCTCGCGAGCAGCCAGACACTTTACCGCTTATCTTAGGTTTTGATGCTGATAATGGCGCGATTATCGCGACTGAAAAAAACCTAATCGCCGCTGGCCTACAAGACTTACTTCCATTATTAGACCTTGAGACTCGTGCACTTGATCAGCTCAGCGCTGTACTGCGCCCAATGGTCAAGGATGGTAGATTAAGCAATCCTCTGGTCATTACCAACCCACCTTACGGTGAGCGTTTGGGCGATGAAGAGATGATTAAGCCGCTGTACCATGCATTAGGACTTATCTTACAAGACAGCTTTGCTGGTAGTGACATCAATCCTATGCTTGGTATATTGGCGTCTAATGTCGAACAAGTCGATATCTTACCGATCAAAGAGCCACGTACCCTGCGCTGCCACAACGGTGCGATCACGGTATATTTCCGTTACGGTCATTTGATCGCTGGGCAACTGGGCAACCTCGTTAGCCGCTTTGAGAAGCGTGAGATCGAATCTGAAGAAGGGCAAGATTTTATCAATCGTCTGCAAAAGAATCTGTCTCGCCTCAGAAAACAAGCTCAAAAAGAAGGCGTCAGTAATATCCGCGCTTATGATGCAGATCTGCCTGACTTCAAAGTTGCCATCGATTTGTACGGTGATTATGTCCATGTACAAGAATATGCGCCGCCCAAAACCATTCCACCTGAAACGGCTCGTAAACGCTTTAATCTAGCATTGATGGGTATTCGTGAAGTGCTGGAGATTAACCGTGAACAAGTATTTATCAAAACTCGGGCACGCCAATCAGGTAATGAGCAATATAGCAAACAAGGTCAAGCGGATAAACGCGGCAAGTTCTATGTCGCTCGTGAAGATGGTGCGTACTTTTATGTCAACTTTACCGACTATCTAGACACTGGCTTATTTATTGATCACCGCAATATGCGGATGCGTATTAAAGCCAATAGCCGCGGCAAAGCTGTCTTGAACCTATTTGCCTACACTTGTACCGCCAGTGTGCATGCGGCACTGGCTGGTGCCAAAAAAGTCACTAGCGTTGATTTATCACAGAATTACTTGGATTGGGGTAAGCAAAACTTTGTCCTGAATGGTTTGGATGTCAGCCGTAACAAGTATCAGTTTGTGGCTGCCGATATCTTTGAGTGGATTAAAGACAATACCGAACAATACGATATAATCTTTATTGATCCACCGACTTTTTCAAATTCTAAAAAGTTCCAAGGAACCTTTGATGTGCAGCGTGATCATGCCGCCTTAATCAACCGCGCCATGAACCGCCTGACCTCTGATGGGGTATTATATTTCTCTAACAATTTCACCCGTTTTGAGCTGGATGAACAACTCACCCAGCGTTATGACATTACCAATATTACCCATCAGACAATTGGCTTTGATTTTAATATCAAAAAGCCTATTCATCAAAGCTTTGAGATTCGCCATCGTCAAGAGACATAAACTGATAAGGTATAGCGACTCTTAAAGGACTAATAAACGGCCATAATGGCTGTGTTTATTAGCCCAATATTGCGGTTAAGAAATTTACTCTTATTCATGATGACCCATCCCACTTTGATTGGGTCATTTTTTGTTGTTATGATAGTCCATTGCCAGTAACTTATATAAATCGGCATTTAACTCTAAAATAACTTTCACACTTATAATAAGGAAAGACTCATGGCTTTATCACTGAATAAAGGCGGTAATTTATCGCTAACGAAAACCGACCCAAACCTCACCAAACTGCTTATCGGTCTTGGCTGGGATGAGCGCGCGACTTCAGGTGCTGAGTTTGATCTTGATGCGAGCGTATTCTTACTGAGTACCGCGGGTAAAGTGCGCGGCGATCATGATTTCATCTTCTACAATCAGCTAAAGTCCGACAATGGCGCGGTTGAGCATACTGGTGACAACCGTACTGGCGAAGGGGACGGTGATGATGAAGTGGTCAAAGTGAACTTGACTCAAGTACCTGCTGAGA
>JARIEH010000033.1 GCA_029256865.1 Psychrobacter sp. | reverse complement strand
GCGTTTGCTCGTAATATGCTATCGCTACACGTGGGCGCTGTAAATATGGCGCTGATACAACTAAAGTATGGTACAGATGAGGAGATGCGAGACCTTGCCTTACAAGTCATCGATGCACAGCAGCGCCGAGTTCAGGAGATAGAAAGCTGGCTTGCAACAAACGATTCTTTGATTGATTCAGATGAGCAAAATGACTTGGATGCAAAAAATGAATCAGATGTTAGAATCACTGAGCGTGAAACACTAGATAGCAAGGTAGAATAAGAGTAGTATCACTCTGTTATCGTCTGCCAAGCATTATGGCGACCTGAGGAGTGTGGCACAGTTATGTTTTTCCAGAGACCATTCACACACAATATAAGATATAGAGGTACAGATGTTAATTAGCATTATACGGGCAGGTTTAGGACGCATCATCGCTGGCTTGAATTTTTTAACTCAAGGTGTTGCGATGAAACGTACGCCAGAGGCGCAAGCTAAAGTGAATGATGCTTGCAAAAACCTATCTTTGTATCAGTTCCAATTATGTCCATTTTGTGTCAAAGTACGTCGGCACATGCATAAGCTAAACTTACCCATCGAGCTGCGTGATGCCAAAAATAATGAGCAGTTTCGCAGTGAGTTGGCTGAAAACGGCGGACAAATCAAAGTGCCTTGCTTACGTATAGATGAGGGCAATAACGTCAAATGGATGTATGAATCAGATGATATTATCGCCTATCTACAACAACGCTTTAGCTGATGCATGGATTTAAAAGATCTGTTATTTAGCAAAACCAACTGTTAGCCAATCCTCAAACCCTGACTCATTTAGCGCCAAGCTGACTTTGTCTAAACTCGGATTGGCAGAGACTCCTGAAGCTGTGCTGGCATGCACCTTAAATATCATCAGCTCATCACGGCGAAAAGCATGACAACTCATTACCTTGTCAGACTTAGCAGCGTTTTGCAGTTGTTTTTTGTCGGCTTTGATACCATCAATCGCGACAATAACGTCTTTGGCTGAGAGTCCTGCTGCGCTTGCTACACTATCTCGCTGTACCTTATTTACTCTCAAGCCCTCAGGGGTTTCTTGTACACTGATACCCCAAGGCTGTGTGCTGTCTTTTTTATCAGCGTGTATGTTGATTCCATTGGCTGTCAGTAACTGCTCAATAGGCAACTCATCTACGCCATTAACATAACGGCGCTCAAAATCCTCCCATTCTGCTTGGGGCATAAACTGAGTGATGACTGTACCCATATCGGTGCTACTAATCCCAATGCGCTTATTATTTTTTTGCTTCGCTTGCTCATAAAACGTTTTGACCACATCAAACAGACGATAGCGACTGTCGCTTTTTTGCAGTAACGTTAAATCCAAGCATAATGCAACCAGCGCCCCTTTGTTATAGTAGCTAATACCTGCATTACCCGTGTTTTCGTCACTGCGGTAGAGCTTAATCCAGGCATCAAAACTCGACTCAGCGACACTTTGATGCGCACGGCCATCGGTCTGATGATAACGATTGATCTGCTCAGCCAGTAACTTGAGATAACTGGCTTGGTCAATCACGCCTGACGCTTGCAACATAAAATCATCGATATAAGAAGTAAAGCCTTCAAATACCCAGAGTAACGGTGTAAAAGCTTCCTTACGTAAATCAACCTCTAACATGACATCTGGGCGCACAGTCTTGACCCACCAGGCGTGAAAATACTCATGGCTACATAGTCCTAAGTAGCGCTGATAATCGCTACTCGGTATCTTAGGCTCATTGCTACTTGGCAAGTCCTTACGCGGAGTGATGAGGCTGGTGGAGTTGATATGCTCAAGGCCGCCATAATCATTGCCACTGGCATAAGTCATAAAGTTATAGTCATTAAATGGCGCATCTTCTAGCCAGTTGACATACGTCTGACAAATTTGAGTGATATCTTGCTGTAAGCGTCCCATATTTGCGCTATGTTTGCCAGAGATGAAAAAACGGTGACTTAAAGTCTTATGCGCGTTATCTTGAATAATAAAGCCAAAAGACTGCTGGGCTGCTATCTCAAACGGATGATCGATTAATTCATGATAGCTCTCGGCATGTAATTGATAGCCGTGTTGATCTTCACTCTGTAAATGCGTCGCTTCTAAGCCACAAGCCAATACTACCTCCGTACCTTTTATCGTTAAATCTTGCGCTGCTACAAATGCGGTTGGCACCAGCAAACTCACTTGGACAGGCTGCTGCTCCTGCCCTTCTACTGCCAAAGCCAGCGAGGTAAAATTGCCATAGAGACGCTGCTGATCCACGTAGGCGGTACGCACAGATAAATCATAGCAGTAAACTTCATAATGGACACTTAGCGTCTGCCCTGCTTTCACTGTGGGTAGTTGCCAAGTATTTTTATCAACTTTATACGCCCGTTGAGGAAAACTGTCGTCGACGGTATCTTCACCTGTGAGATGATAATAAACAGTGGTAATATTACGCGCAAACTCACGTATCATATAACTGCCTGGTATCCATGCTGGTAACCATAAACGAGGGGCTGAGGTAGTCGCCGTAAAAGTGAGGGTGATATCGACCAGATGCTCATTGAAACGAGCGAAGTCGAGGAGATAGTCAATATCAGCAGCCGTAGCAGCGTTCATCATGGATTTAGTCATAAGGGTTCTATTCATAGTGGTTACTTTAATTATGTAAGTTTATTTATACGAGTGATAGGATTCAGAAGAAATGATTATTATAATGGTCATATCCATGGTAGAAGGCCTAGCCAAAAAACGCAACTGACATAAAAGCAGCAATCAGGCACTTTATTGGTACGAATTGCATTAATATTGCTATTTTTTATAACTTTACCTTGAAAGTGATTATACTCATCTCAATTAAAGAGGTTAACTGTTAAAGTTACCCTAATAAACTGATGATAATTGACTAATGATGTGGCTTTTGGCTTGCTGATTGGCTTTTTTAGGTTTATTTCCACCGTATTTAATTTTTTACATAGATATATTTAGGATAATTTATGACCACTATCACAAAAGACACTGCCGTTAAATTCAATTACACCCTCAAAGACGACGAAGGCAACGTCCTTGACCAATCTCCAGAAGGTCAGCCACTGGCTTATCTGCATGGTCACCAGAACATCATTCCTGGCCTAGAAAAGCAATTAGAAGGTAAGTCTGCTGGCGAACAAGTCAATGCCGTCGTTGAACCTGCTGATGGTTACGGCGAATACCAAGAGCAAGCGGTACAACAAGTACCTCGTGATAACTTCCAAGGCGTCGAAGACATTCAGCCTGGTATGCAATTCCAGTCAGAAGCTGGTGGCCAAGTCATGCTGGTGACTGTCACTGATGTGAACGACGAAATCGTCACCGTTGATGCAAACCATCCTCTAGCTGGTAAGCGTTTGACTTTTGATGTAGAGATTCAAGAAGTACGCGCAGCGACTGAAGATGAGCTAAACCACGGCCATGTACATGGTGCTGGTGGCGTTGAGCACTAATCTTTTGTCTCATATGACTGAGTGTATTTAGTCTATATAGATAATAGCTGACACTTTTGGATGGTATATTTTTTGAACATACCATTCAAACTAAGAAAGGCCAATAGCAATGCTATTGGCCTTTTTTTAATGAAAAACTTTTTATCTTGTAAATGCTTGGATAAGTTTTACATATCCCAGATATAACAAAACCGTGTAGCCTAATGGCTTACACGGTTTCAGTTACTAACTATCCTTGTTAACGTCACATCATATCCAATCCCAAGATATGTCATAACTGGCAGGCATCCAACCTTATCATCCGTAATCAGCAATCCATCCCTGACGCAATTCATAACCAACTTATAATACCAATCCCTAGTATCAACGAGTAGTATCGTTAAATTGTGCAGTGGGTATATAATCGCAGATTACTCAGTTAATGGTAAGAGGTCACGACGTCATTGTATGTAAGCATATGCTTACACTGA
>JARIEH010000333.1 GCA_029256865.1 Psychrobacter sp. | reverse complement strand
TCATCCGTTAGGTCAGCCCATTTCTGCTTTACTGAGCCTTTTAGCTGTTTCCATTCACCTTTTAGAGTATGTTCGTTCATTATTAGAGTCCTTTTTTGATTATTGGATTTATTATTGAGATATTTATTTCGTTTATTCGCTCTTTCTTTTTAATACTTCAAGCAGCGGTTACGAGGGAAAAGTAACCAACTGGTGCTATCTAATATAGGCAGATCGATCAATATTGTCTGTATAAGCAATGTTGGCAGTGTTACTCGATTATGGTTATCTGCACAACTATGTTATGGATACCATAGTTATGTATTGAATGGCTTAGATTATGCATGTACTAGGTAAAAGTGATCACGAATAATAGGCAAGTTAAGAAGGTTATGAGATAGGGGTCTTAAGTATTTATTCCAACAAAATCAAAATCGACCGGTGGCGCCTCACCCTGTATCAAGAGACTGATCGCTTTTGCCGAACCGCAAGCATGCGTCCAGCCAAGCGTACCATGGCCAGTATTAAGCCATAGATTATCAAAACTGGCGTTCGTATTTTGGCTACCGTGACGAACGTGACCCATATGCGCGCGTCCTATTAATGGTACGTTTGATGGGGTCATTGGCCGCAGTCCTGTCCAGTATTGGGCTGAGTTGGCAATGATACCTTTGGGGAATAACTGCTGCACACGGCGGGTAATGGCTTCGCAGCGCGTGGCATTCAAATCCAAGTTGTAGCCGTTAAATTCAGCCGTGCCAGCGACGCGCAATTTATCGCCAAGGCGTGAGGTAACGAGCTTAAACTCATCATCAATCAAGCTGACAAAGGGTGCGAGGTGCGGCGCGCGCGGATTGATTTGATAAGTTGCTGAATAACCTTTGGCAGGGAAGATAGGCAGGTGAATATGCAGTGGCTTCATTAATGCGACGCTATAGCTACCAAGTGCCAAGACATGACTGTCTGCACTAAAGGTTTGCGCGTTTTCGCCAGCGGGACGGATAGTAATGCTATGAATGTGCGGATTGGCAGAGTGAGCGTCAGCATTTAACGCCAAAACCTCCGTATTATATAAGAACTGCACGCCCGCTTCGGCGCAGCGCTGAGCCAAACGCTGAGTAAACAGATGGGCATTACCCGATTCGTCACGGCTGGTATAAGTAGCACCAGTGAGTTTATGGGCGATAGGGTAGAGCGCAGGCTCCAAGCTTGCGGCAGTATTAATATCAATAAAATGGCGTTCACAGCCTAGCGCTTGCATGCGCTCCGTTGGCGCAATGGCGGCATCAAACTCCGCTTGATTGGTATAAAAATGCATGATACCGCGCGTTTGTTGCTCATAATCAATCCCGATATCAGCACGCAGCTGTTGCAAGGTATCTCGTGAATATAAGCCTAAGTGTACCATTTGCACCAGATTAGCATCAGCTCGTTCAGCGCGGCACTCTTGCAAAAATTGCAGCGCCCACTTCAGTTGCGTTTTATCTGCCCGTAAGCGGTATAGCAGTGGCGCATCTTCTTTAAACAACCATTTAAGCGCTTTCATTGGGGCAGCAGGGTTCGCCCATGGGGTCGCATGCGAGACCGATATCTGCCCACCATTGGCAAACGAGGTCTGCATTGCCGCTGCGGATTCTCGTTCAATGACGGTGACATCATAGCCTGCTTGCCTAAGATACCATGCACTGGTCACACCGACTACGCCTGCTCCGAGTACCGCAATATGTGTCATGAGCAAACTCTCTTGATGGCTATGTTAGTGGCTTATTTACCCGTTTAATGCGGTCTAAACCAAGGCTATTGCTATTGCGGACGCGCCACATCGGCTTGCAGTCCTGGTGGTAACGCTAATATGGTCAGTTCGCTGTCAGCGAGATGTGCTGGACGGGCGACCACTAAGGCCTCAAAACCGTCTGCATTAGCGATGGCATTGACCACTTGGATTTTATCAAGCTTGTCACCTGCTGCTGGCACATCTCCTGAGCCTTGCACATAATGCAAAAATGCTTTGGGCGCCGCTTTGAAGTAGATACGAGCGATGACTTCTTGACCCAGATAGCAGCCTTTATCGTAATCCATACCACCGCGCTGATGCAAACGCAGCTCTTGTGGCTGGAACTCGCCTTGCGTTGCCGCAACTATCCAATAATTACCCGTTGCGATACTGCGTTGCATCCACGCTTGAATGTCCTCTGGCGTATTGTGTTCGTCCTTATGGCTAAAGGTTGGCTCATCAGCGATCACACAAGGATAAATCGCTATCGGTGCGCTGGTTTCGAACTTCGAAAATGCACCGAATTTTTTTAAATGGGCGTGTAAGGATTCTGCGCAATCAGTACTGATAACCACATCATAGTGGTTTTCGTCTTGTTTTTTAATCCAAATTCCAAATTCAATACGGCCTTTTAAGTTACTCAGCGCTGCTGCTTGATAGCTGAGTCCGAGTTTGGTGACATTACAAGTCAATTGTCCTTGTAAGAACTTTTCGGCATCGTCGCCTTGGATGGTTATTTGGGAAAACTGTGGCAGTACAGATAAGTTTGAAGATTGAGTCATGGTTATTATCCTTATTATATGGGTTCAATATGGTCTAAATATAGTTGATTGCATGTAAAATTGAGACACTGCTCCTGGGGTGAATTTTTTGCAGCCTCTGTGTTAGCAGCACGCAAGGAAAATTGATACCAATAGCAGGTGCCTGTTAACGTATCGATTTTATGTCGAACTAACCATAGCATTAGGAAGAGTAACACAAAAAACCGTGTTATAAAAAATGCTGTGTATGTGCTGTAGATTGGGCGCAGCGCTTACATTTCAAGCAAGCAGATTGGTTAATGTCAGAGACTTGGGGTACAATAATGATTTACCACAATCCTTATTTTGATGGCTGTCGAGGAAATTATGAGCTTACCCAATTGTCCAAAATGTGATGCTGAATATACTTATGAAGATGGTGCGTTATTAGTGTGTCCGATGTGCGCCCATGAATGGACGGCAGCAGAGGCTGATGCAGCAGAGGCTCAAGCTGAAGAAGACAGCATCATTCGTGATGCGGTCGGTAATGAGCTGCAAGATGGCGACGCGGTGACGGTCATTCGCGACTTAAAGGTAAAAGGTTCGTCAACCTCCATCAAGGTCGGCACCAAAGTGAGAAGTATCCGCCTGCTTGATAATCCTGTAGATGGTCATGACATCGACTGCAAAGTTGATGGTTTTGGACAGATGAAACTTAAGTCTTCAGTGGTAAAAAAGGCTTAAATATATCAGAGTCTTACCAATCTAGACTGAGCGATTGCAGAGTAGATCAGTTTTTAACAGAGTCGATAAGAATACAAGCCACCTAAATATATTTAGGTGGCTTTTTTTATGCCATGACGTTTGAACTAAAAATTAAATCAGTTTTTTTGTAAAAAATAATCAATAACTCGATTATGCTGAGTTTTTTATACTAAGATAAATGTAGGTGAGAAGTTTTTTGTAGTACTTTTTAAATTTTTGGAGGTAAGTAATGGCAAAGAAGCCCAGTAAAGTTGAAAAAATGAGTGATGATTATGTTACTGATCAAAAAGGTATTGAAAAGTACGAAACGGAAAAGAAAAAAGCAGGTTCTCGGGTAAGGACCAAAGAGGTTATTGATCAAGTATTACTTAAAGATTTGGCTGAAGGCAATATCGAGAGTATCTCTGAGCATTTACAAGCCTTAATACACGACGCCTCTCCTGATGATTTGATCAAACTTAAGGACATATTTGCTAAGCATGCACTTGCCAATTATGTAAAAACAGGCATCATCAAAGATGATGAGCTGTCTGATAATTGGCGCGAAGGTGGCTATCCTTATAAAAACCGTTTGTCACGCAACAGTTACGAGAAGCAAAAATATCATTTGCAGGTAGAACTGCTGAAGTTACAGCGTTGGGTGCGAGACACGGGACAAAAAGTGGTTATCATCTTTGAAGGACGCGATGCAGCCGGTAAAGGGGGTACAATTAAGCGCTTTATGGAACATCTAAACCCACGTGGGGCTAAAGTGGTCGCCCTTGAAAAGCCAACAGAGCAAGAGTTAGGGCAGTGGTACTTTCAGCGTTATGTGAAACATTTGCCAACTCAAGGTGAGATGTTGTTGTTTGATCGTTCTTGGTATAACCGTGCTGGCGTTGAACGAGTGATGGGGTTTTGTAGCGATAAGGAGTATGAGTCTTTTATGAGGCAAGTACCTGATTTTGAAAGGTATCTGATCGATTCGGATGTGCATTTGATTAAGTTTTGGTTCTCAGTCAGTCGTGATGAGCAGCGCCGTCGATTTGCCCAGCGTGAAGCGCATCCACTAAAGCAGTGGAAGCTGTCACCGATTGATATGGCCTCGCTCGATAAGTGGGACGACTATACGCTTGCGAAAGAAGCGATGTTTTACAATACCGACAGCGCGGAGTCGCCATGGATTGTGATCAAATCGGATTGTAAAAAGCGCGCCCGTTTAAATGCCATGCGCTATGTGCTTAACAGATTGCCGTATGAAAATAAAGATCAAAAGCAAGTAGGCACTGTTGATCCACTGATCGTTGGCCGCGCAGGCGCACTATATGAGCTTGGTGAAAAAGAAGACTTGGCTGTTTAAAGTGGCCGTTTAGATCTGCTTATTCAATGAGTATCTTCCTTAAAATTAGGAACCGCCTAGATATGTCTGGGTGGTTTTTTTATCACTACGATGGTCAGTATTTTTATAACACCTCACTGGTAAACACACTTTCATCCAGCGTTAACGATTCACAGTGCCCCATATCCCATTCATGGTGGCTGACAATAATCAATAAGTCATTTTTTTGATGTGTACGCACATTTTGCCAAACCTGTGCACGAGTTTGAGCGTCAAGACCCGCAAATGGCTCATCGAGCAGTAATATCCTGCGAGGTTTTAATAATAGTCTTGCGAGCGCGATACGCCTTGCCTGACCACCAGACACTGCCGCACCATATTCGCCAAGCGGTGTGGCGAGCCCTTGTGGCTGCGCTTGCAACCACTGCGATAGGCCGACTTTTTCCAAAGCAGCAAGCAATTCTGCATCACTGGCATCCGCTTTCCCCAAGCGCAGATTAGCCGCTAAGCTTTGATCAAAGATATCCAGCTGCTGACCTAGATAACCAAGCTGATCACACCAATCGTAATCACGCCAAGCTTTACCATTTAAAGTCACCTCACCCGATAAAACCGGCAACTCACCGGCAAGCATTTGCAATAACGTCGATTTACCACAGCCTGAAGGGCCGCGAATGATAAGTGGCGTTCCCGATTTTATGGTGACGCTCACATCTTGGGCACCAACCAAAGCTTTTGGTATTTTTGCATAGACGCTGTTAAGCTCTGCTGTGAGTGCATCCTTAGGTAGCGCTAATAAGGGTTTGGGTATTTGTAATGTAACGGCTTGTTTTTTCACGCTGCCTTTTGCTAGATTACTGTTGTCAGACTGCTGATTTAGCAAAGCATTTAAGCGGTTTTTGGCAGCGACACTACTACCCAGTGAAAGGTAGTGCTGACCCAAAGGCGCGACAATTTCTTGAATACCAAGCAGTCCCAGTGTCACTGCTAGTATCAATGGCACATTGATAGAGGCGCTAGCATCAACGCTCGCAACAGCAGCTAACACCACCAAAATACTCAAATAAAACAACCACTGAATACCGAGAATATAGCCTGAGCGCTGCTTTTGTGTTTGCCATTCTAAATGCTGTAAGGCATTGTCTTGAGCGATATAATCTTGGGTTTGTGCGCGCCATTGTTGCCAAAGGAGTAGTTGGGTAATTATTGCCAAAGGAGCAAGGAGCTTATGTCGGCGTGCTTCAGATATTTCAGCCAGTCGCCGTGCTTGTCCAATGCCCAAATAAGTACCTAGCATCGGCAATAATAGTGCAAAAGCGAGCAGTGTATAAATAATCAGCTTGAGCATGGTGCTGATAGGCAACACAAAACCGATAAATATGGCCAGTAGCGATACTGTTAGGGTGCCAATCAGCCAAGGGGAAATCACCCGTAATATAAACTCATCGAGCTTGTCGATGTCGCTGACTAGCCTGTGCATATATTGAGAGGCGTGAAGAGCATGCCGCTGCTGTGATAAAGGCAGGGCGGCCAAGCGATTAAAAAACCTCAACCTGAGCGTCTTTAATAAATCAAAGACGGCATGATGCGAGACCATCAATTCACCATAGCGGCTCGCTGTACGCGCCATGGCTAACATGCGTATGATGCCAGCAGGCACCATGTAGTTAAAGGCGTGTGAGCCGACAGCCAGCATGCCAGCCAAAGCAGCACCAGTAATAAACCAGCCTGATATCATCAGCAGTGCAATGATTGAGATGGCGAATATTAATCCTAGCAGCCATGAGATGAGCCATAAATCAAACGAGGGCTTGAACATATCGCGTAAGCGAAAGGCTGGTGCGTTGCTATCCATAGCCTGATAGTCATCCTGATGGTTAAGCTGGTTAGGTGATGTATGTTTGCTCATGGCTTATCTCCCAACAGGCTAGATTGCTCATTAGCATTAGCATTAGCATTAGCATTGAGTGCCTGACGGCCAGTTGCTGATGGCAGTGATTGTGACATAGGCAGCGACAGTCGAATCACGCCATCTAACCAGTCCAATTGCTCATGCGCGTGGGTCACCCAGAGTACGGTTTTATGACGACTGACGGTCTCAAGTAAGGCATGAATATGTTGGGCAGTATCAGGGTCTAAATGCTCGGTTGGCTCATCTAGCAGCCATAGACTGTCATCACGCAGTAGCAGTTGCGCGATGCCCAAACGTTGCTGTTGACCGCCTGATAAGCCTTGACCACGCTC
>JARIEH010000306.1 GCA_029256865.1 Psychrobacter sp. | reverse complement strand
TCATCTCAATAAAGAATGGCGATTCGCTGATAAAGCGCCATGCCAGTAGCGGCAAAAAGCTTAGAATGGCTGCAACAATAAATGGTAAGCGCCAACCGTCAGTTATTAACTGCTCTGTGGTCATAGAAGCAGTGAGCCAGATAAAAAAAGCATTGGAGAATAAAACACCCAGTAAAAAACTGGCGATCACGTAGCTACAGCCCGCCGAAAGATATTGCCTAGGTACATGCTCAGCGACGAAGATCCAAGTTAATGGTGCAAAGACACCAAAGGCCATGCCCTGTATGATGCGCAGTATAATAAATAAAGCCGGCGCAGCAAAACCCCACTGAGCGTACGTCGGTAAAAAAGCCATTGCTAGCATGCAAGCTGCGGTGACAACCATACTCATTAATAGTACTGGCTTACGACCTTTTATATCGCCATAACGACCAAAAATAATGCCACCGATTGGGCGTGCTAAGTAACCAATGGCAAAGAGCCCAAGTCCTTGTAATCTAGAGATTGCAGAGTCTGCACTGGTTGGAAAAAAAGCTACCGAGATCACATCTACCATATACAAGTAGATTAAAAAATCAAAGAACAGCACAGCACTGCTAAAGCAAACAAACAATACTATGTTTTTGTCTTTAGAAGACATGAGTGCATATTGAGGACGAGAAGGCATAATAGATCACGCATCCACATATAAAAACGGTTATTGAGTCGGTCATCATGTAGACGACCAACATCATAAAAATAGCTAAGCCAATCAATATCGTTAAATAATAATACTGGCTTAACGAGGATAATTTAAAAGGGCTTAAATTGAGTGTTATTATAGAAAATTCAAGACTCGAGAAATAACAGAGACAGATAATTCATCTTAAAGCCCTATAGGAGCCAATCAATAGGCAGCCATGACATGACGGTTAGCCAAACATGGTCTTTAAAATCCACCTTTGGCTCTGAGGTATAAACGACTTTTTCGCCATTTTCAAGGGTATGCCACTGCAGTTGCTCATTATCGACTAACCTGACTTCATATGCTTGGCTCAACAGATTGTCGCCAAGTGTTTCGTGCAATTGCCGTGCCAGCTCATTATCGTTGATGAGCACGCCCATCTCAGTATTGATATTGGCAGAACGTGGATCAACATTATAAGAACCAATAAACACTTGATGGTCATCAACGGCGAAAGTCTTAGCATGTAGGCTGGTTGATGATTGACTGCGCGCTTTCCACAGTTTGTTTTCACGTTTATCTTCGCTGGCAGTAGACTTTAGCTCATAGATTTTGATGCCAGATTTTAGCAGGCTGGGGCGCCATTGACTGTATCCTGAGTGCACCGCAGTGACATCGGTCGCATCAAAAGAGTTGGTCAATATCTTTATGTCGATGCCAGACTCTGCTAATCGTACCAACGTGTTCACCCCTTCTTTTGTCGGAACGAAGTACGATGAAATAATGGTTAAACTTTTAGAAGGACTGCCTAACAAAGTACGCATCTGATGAACCAGATTGGTGTCCACTGGCACGGATTTGGTCAATTTGCCGACATCATCACTCAAAAACTGCATGTCCGTCCAGCGAAACGGCACACGCTTATTGACCAGATCGCTATCGATAGAGGAGTCTTCAATAGCGCTTTTGTATATGGCTAGGCTGCTACGTGAATTGTTTTTTTCATCTTCGTCTAATTTATCCAACCCTATCAAAAAATTGCTCGTAGCACCTTTATTGAGCCTTACCAGTGTTTCGATATCAAAAGATATGGGCGAAGACCAGTAGCTGGCAAAGCTATGATCAATTTCGGCCACTACTTTCCCAATCAGCAATACATCTAAATCGGCAAATTGGCTGTTTTGATCATTACTTAGGTATTCATTACCAATATTTCGGCCACCAATAATGGTAATCTGTCTGTCGAAAGTCATGCTTTTATTGTGCATACGTCTATTAATACGAGGCAATCCAGTAACGTAGTTTAGGGATTGAAACTTACGATGCATCAATGGATTGACGATACGCACGGCAATATTAGGGTGACTGGAAAAGCGCAGTAAATGTTGATCAAACTTAGCATCATTATTAAAATCGTCTAGTAATAAACGCACTATGACTCCGCGCTCAGCCGCTTCCCATAAGTCCTTTAGCATCAGCTGGCCAGCTTGATCGTCATGCCAGATATAATATTGTACATCAATATGACGTGTGGCCATATTGGTCAAAATACTGCGTGACGCAAAAGCATTGGCCCCCGTCACAATAGGGTGGTAGCCTGAGAGTTCGGGGTGATTCTCATTTTGCTCACTAATGGCTGCTATCAGATCAGTTTTTTCTCTCTCAGCAGGCAATGAGGGTTCGTTATTACTATTTTGGTTATCATTACTTTGAGCATTATTATTTTGCTCATGATCAATCTCATCGCTACTATTAAGAGCGTCAGTATCTTGAGTAGCACTACTGTTTTCAGTGTCTTTAGTTTCAGCTTGTTGTAGGCTATTGTCCTGTTCGTATAAAGCATGGACACGTGCTGATAAGGCTTGGCTTTCAGGCAGGTGCGGCTGTTTTGGTAGGCTTTGACATGCACTAAGCCCCAAAGCGAGTCCAAGCGTGAGACTGAGCGACAAATTGCTTGGCTCTATACTTAACATCGACATAACTTTTTACCTTGATGAGCTAGGTTTATTATAAAGGGTACTGTGGTTTAATGAGATGACTCTAGTCATAATCTAGTCCAAGCTACTTGAGTAAGAATACGGCTTAAAGCATAAGTTAAATTGCTGATAAGCTTAGCAGGTGTAGCCATAGCTGCCTATGGGAAATTCGTTATTTTTCTTAGCAGCATGAATAGGGCCTAATATTCATAAGTAAGGTTTGCGGTTAGCCAAAATAAGCTGTTTGGAATAAAGTGACATGATATGATAACGCTGCATTTAGAGCTACCCTATAATCAGAGTTCAGACAAGCATTCAGGGTTTTTTCGCCGTGTTCAATATGTCCTTCTCTTATTGCTTTTAAGATGACATTAAGGAGGCCTAAAAGTATGAGCAATTCCAGCAGGAACGATAATATCAATAATAGTAATGGAAGAGTTATGAGTCAGTCGCAAGCGCATGATGATAATGGTGTAGATCCAAACTGGTGTAATGATGCCCTCGATTTGGGGCTGGATTATGGTATGCAAACCATCGCTGTACGAGCAGGGCAACACCGTACGGATGAGGGTGAGCACTCGGAAGCGATATTCACGACCAGCTCTTATGTCTATACTTCAGCGAGCGATGCGGCCGCACACTTCAATGGTACAAAGACAGGTAATGTCTACTCACGTCATACCAATCCCAGTGTGCGCACTTTTGAGCGCCGTTTAGCAGCCTTAGAAAATGGTGAACGTGCGGTCGCTACAGCCTCGGGTATGGGTGCGATTTTGAC
Organism: Psychrobacter sp.; assembly: GCA_029256865.1. The sequence goes on along the minus strand of JARIEH010000306.1, from coordinate 2,436 downwards.
CATGTGCTTGGCTTATCTAAAAGCGGGTGACCATCTGCTCGCCGCCAATCAATTATTTGGCTCATCTATCGGTTTGTTTAATAATTACATGACTAAGTTTGGCGTCGAGGTCAGCTATGTTGATTGCTTCGATAATGAAGCATGGGCAAACGCAGTTCAGCCGAATACCAAGGTGATTTACTGTGAAAGCCCAAGCAATCCCTTAGCGCAGATTTGTGATATTGGCTATTTAAGTCAGCTGTGCAAAGCCAATGATATTTTGTTGGTCGTTGACAACTGCTTTGCGACGCCTGCGCTGCAACGCCCATTAGATTTGGGTGCCGATGTGATTATTCATTCTGCGACCAAGTATCTAGATGGTCAAGGTCGAGTTTTGGGCGGGGCGCTTGTGGGTAGTGATAAGTTGATGCAAGAGGCGTTCACGGTGGTGCGCTCTGGCGGTATCAGCATGAGCCCGTTTAATGCTTGGGTATTTACCAAGGGTCTTGAGACCCTCAAACTTCGTATGCAGGCGCATTGTAATAATGCCAATCAAGTGGCGCAGTTTTTAGTCACTCATCCTAACGTCAGTAAAGTGCATTTTTCAGGATTGTCCGACCATCCTGCTCACGAATTGGTCAAGCGTCAGCATCATATGCCAGAGGGTTATGGCGCAATCATGGGGTTTGAGGTAAAAGCTTCTGCTAATCGTGATGCGACCGCTGCTGCTTGGCATATCATTGACTCGACGCAAATGATTTCTATCACCAACAATCTTGGTGATGCCAAAACGACTATTACTCATCCTGCGACCACCACTCATTTTCGGCTGACTGCAGAGGCGCGTGCCGAAGCTGGCGTCAACGATAGTCTTATTCGCTTGTCGGTCGGGCTAGAAGATGTAGAAGATATTATCAAAGACTTGGCGCGCGGTTTAGACAGTTTGTGAAGATGACTGTATAATCGCTGTCAACGCAAGCCAATAACGTATGCTAATAACAGATGAAAACGACGTTAATTAGCTATGTTAGTTAGCTACATTAATTAAAAATGACGTTATTATTAATGACTTATTACTCCTAAATGCAAAGAGGCAACTATGAATATTCAAGCACTGATGCAGCAAGCTCAAACGATGCAAAAGAAAGTCGAAGCCAATGTCGAATCGGCAAAAAAAGACCTAGCCAATAAAGAAGTTCAGGCAGAGTCGGGTAGTGGTCTGGTAAAAGTGACAATGACGGGTCGTCATGTGGTGAAACGCTTGACCATCGATCCAAGCTTACTTGAAGATGAGCCTGATATGATCGAAGACTTAATCGCAGCTGCGATTAATGATGCGGTGCGTCAAGCGGATGAGCTGTATGAAGAAACGATGGCGGGCGCGACTTCAGGCATGGGTCTACCACCAGGTATGCAAGGTTTGTTCTAAACCTTTTTATGGTAAATGCGGCATATTGAAGACAATAATGGGGTTGTTATCTATAGGATGCGACCCCATTTTTATAGCTACGGTTTATAGATAAAGGAAGGAACTTTGCTCACAGCCAAATTTGATCATCTGGTTAAACAATTGCGTATCTTGCCTGGCGTTGGCCAAAAAAGCGCCCAACGTATGGCGCTGCATCTGCTTAGCAAAAAACGCCCACAAGGCATGGCGCTTGCTCAAGCGCTTGATGAGGCGATGCGTGATATCGTAGAATGCCAGCGTTGTCATAGCTTGAGTGATGATATTATCTGCCCACTATGCCAAGATCCAAGGCGTGATGATGGGCTACTATGCGTGGTTGAGACCGCAGCGGATGTGATGGCTATTGAGCAAACGGCAGGTTATCGTGGACTTTATTTTGTCTTAGGTGGCCATCTGTCACCAATCGATGGTATCAGTGCTGATGATTTAAATATTGATCAGCTGGTATGGCGTGTCAAGCAGGAGCCTATCGAGGAGCTGATACTGGCAACGGGTACGACCGTTGAAGGTCAGACCACCGCGCACTTTATTAGTGAAGCGGTGAGTCGCCATGTGAAGAAGGTCACCCGTTTGGCACAGGGTGTGCCCATGGGCGGCGAGCTTGAATATCTTGATAGTATGACCCTTGGACAAGCATTACAAAATCGCTCTTTCTTATAATATGTCAGCGTCTCTACACTTAATGTAACTCTCGTAGACTGGAAATCACTGTAGATTGGAAACGCAGTTTTTTATCTTATCTAGGCGCTATTGTTAGCGCTTTCTTTTCTTTTAATTATGCAGGTATCTGCCCGTGTCTGACCCTTTATCCAATATAAATACTCAATCTGACTATTCCTCATTCTCTAACTCTGCCGACTCTTTGCAAGAACAGCAGGGAAAAACAGCGACAAGCACAAACGATGCAACGTTACCTGCTGAACCTGATATCGATGCATTATTAGACATTGCGGATGAAGTAGCCATCACGTGGGTGCGAGAGCAAAGCC
>JARIEH010000157.1 GCA_029256865.1 Psychrobacter sp. | reverse complement strand
ACAAACGCGTTGGAATAAGCTCTGCCATGGCTTCACCAGCTCCCAAAATGCGAACGCTTGGTTTTTTGGATGGTTTAAATCACCCAAATCGATGCCCGCACAAAATGTCTCTTCAGCACCATTAAGAATGACCGCTCGTAGTGCTTTGTCCTTACTAATGCCTTTTGCTACTGCAATCAACTCCTCTACCACCTTAAAGCTCATGGCGTTCTTTTTCTCTGGTCGATTGATCGTAACGGTTGCGATATTTTCAGTAACGCTGACTTGCAAAGTTTCATATTGGTAAGCGGCGATAGTGTGCATAACAATCCTTAATAATAAATAAGAGCGATAAGATACTATTCATCATGACCTTTCATGGTTGCTCATGACATTAATGATATCTTCAATCTTAGCAGTCTTATATCTACCCTACTGTACTAAAAACTGACTGTAGCGGTAGCATTTATTCTAAAGCACTGTGTTTATTTACTATTGTAACCTATCAAACAGACAGCCAATAACGGCTGTTGATGAAACAAATCCTCTATAACATAATAAAAGCACTGCTTCTAAATCATCTTCCATGTCATGTCATTTTCGCTTAACCGATGATAGTTTAATTGGGGATAAGGTGATAAATCCAACGTTTGTAAATTATTCAGTGCGAGTATTAACGCTTCATAATAAGGCTTGAGCATCGCAAACTGCGCAGGCGTCGTATGCTGAACATTTAATAAACACTTATCTTCCAAGTCTTGGCTGGCTTGACGTATTTGCGGTACACCCGTGTAACGACTGCCCCCTAATATGCGATGAGATATTTGCGCAAGCGTATTACGGTCACGTGCCTGCCATGCTTGCTCTAGAGCCTCCTTTTCATCAGCGATGCTATCTATCATCATAATGATGAGCTTGGCTGCCAGATCTGGCTTATTAGCAGAGCGGGTCAATGCATCTTGCCAATCTAATATCTCTAGCTCATTAAAGACGTTGCTCTTTTTTGAATGCTCATCTTGTTCAATCGCAGTGTCTGGCATCTGGTTTTGATGTTGCAGGCGTTGGTATTGCAGATTTTGATAGCGCGGCTGGGTATCACGCTGCGGTTCTCGCATATAATCATCACGGGGTTGGCTGTCACGCAGATAGTCATCACGGATTTTTTTGAGTGATAAAGGGCGTGATATTCTTTTATCGGCTGACATTGTCACAGGCTTAGCATGGTTGACACTATCTATAATGGTGTTAGGGGTATCTTTAGGAATATGAACATCAATACTGTTCTCAATATCAGCGACTGCATTTGGGGTTTGCGATAGGGTTTTTCGGCCGAGCCATTTTTGTAGCACTTGCAATAATTGCGGCTGACTAATCGGCTTGCCCACATAGTCGTCAATACCGCTTGCGAGCAGCTTATCACGCTCATCAGATAATCC
>JARIEH010000155.1 GCA_029256865.1 Psychrobacter sp. | reverse complement strand
ACAGCTTTGGTTCAGCAACAAGGTCAATGGCAGATTGATTGGCGTGATGCACAAATAGAGAAGCCGTTAGTCATCAATTGGGTAGCTTATGTACCAAGCCGCTGCTTTCAGCACGTCCAATAAAGCTAGTACAGTACTCATTATAAGTGACTGTCTATCAGTCATTTATATCTCATAAATAGCTGAGTTCTTTATGTCACAATATTCGTTACAATCTCGTCCCTATTTGTCTATTGTCATACCTGTTTATAATGACGCCGAAGCCTTGCAGGCATTTTTGCCAGAAGTATTGGCATTTACCAAGAATTTATATGTCCCAGTAAATAACCCTTCAACAGTACATAATAGTGCAAATACTATAGCAAACTGCGAGATTATTATTGTTGATGATGGTAGTCGCGATCATTCAATCGCTGTTGCTACGGGCTTAATGGTAACTCTTCCATCAAATACAGAATTAGAGATCATACGCTTATCGCGTAACTTTGGGAAGGAGCCTGCGCTTAGTGCTGGGCTTGCAGCCGCAACAGGGGATTTGGTGGCTATGATTGATGCCGATGGGCAGCATCCACTTGCTGTATTAGCACAAATGCTGAGCATGATTGAGCAGTCTGATATCGACATGGTGGCTGGTATCCAAGCCAATCGTCCGCATGAAAATAGATTATCCAAGACCTTAAAAGGTAGCTTTTATCACTTTATCCAAGACAGTCAACGCTATGAAATCCGCCCCAATGCAGGTGACTTTCGTGTGATGAACCGTAAAGTCTTGACGGCTTTACGCTCATTACCAGAGCGTCAACGATTTATGAAAGGTTTGTATGCTTGGGTCGGTTTCAATACAGTCTATTTACCATTTACGGCTGATAATCGCGATACTGGTGCGAGTAAATTTAACTATGGTAGCTTGTTTGAATTAGCCCTAGTAGGTATTACCTCATTTTCCCAACGGCCTTTACGGCTGATATCGCGCATGGGTTTCGTTGTTTCTGCATTAGCGTTTTTATATGGCTTATATATCGTAATAGATACCTTAATCTTTGGTACAGATGTTGCAGGATGGGCAACGGTGGCTGCAGGTATTATGTTTTCTACTGGTATTCAGCTGGTCTGCATTGGCGTGATTGGTGAGTATGTGGGCCGGCTATACGAAGAGGTCAAACAGCGCCCGCTCTATCTAATTGATGAGACTATTAGTAGTCAGCAGTCTAATACTACTACCACGTTCCAATCTGCTAACGATGATCAGCATACGGGCAAACCAACTGATGAATAAAGCATCAGCAAGAAACTCGACCTCTTTTCAAGCACTTTGGTTTTTAGCGGTTGGTGCGAGCGCCGCTTTGGTGCATTTTTTGGTCCTTATTAGTATCGTCAACTTCACTACTGTCACACCAGCTTGGGCAAACGTCGGTGCTTTTTTAATTGCGTTTGTGGTAAGTTTTTTGGGTCACTTCTCTCTAACTTTTAAGCAATCAGAGCAGTCGATTGAAAAAAACTGGCACAGCAGCAATAGTATTAAAAACCATACTAAAAGCGATAAAAATAGATATCTCTCGACATTGGTAAAATGGTTTGGCAGCTCAGCAGCTGGCTTTATTGCCAATCAAAGCTTATTTGTATTGGGTTTAAATTGGTTTGGTGAACGATATTATATGTTGATATGGTTGATCGTGACTGGCGTCATTACCGTCATGACTTTTGCATTAGGTAAGTTTTGGGCATTTAAATCATGAGTAATACGACACTTCAAAATAAAGTTGCGCTGTCAGCCAATAATGCACGCCCTGTCATTATTAATGTTGATGACCTAGGGTTATCTGACGCGGTCAATAATGCTGTTATCCATCTTGCCGAGCTTGGACGTATTAGCGCTAGTAGCTATATGGTCGGTGGCACGATTACAGATAGTGATATAAATCATTTAAAAAAACTCAATGTCGATGTTGGTTTACATTTGGATTTGACGGGGATATTTCCCTCCGCTCTTCGAGGTTCTCTAAAATCCGTGATTACTGCCAGTTATCTGCGTCGTTTTAATCCCACACAAGTAACAGAAATTATTAAACAGCAACTGGATGCTTTTGAAGATTGCTTTAGACATGCACCTGTGTTTATTGACGGGCATCAGCATATTCATCAATTTCCAGTCATTCGTCAATGCTTAATCAATGAGTTAATGACCCGCTATAGCGACGAAATCTTAAAAAGCAACATAAGTGCACGTGTGACAACGCCACTTGTTAACGATTTGAAGTCTTGGATAATCTATGCATTAGGTGGTTATGCTTGGCGTAAATCATGTGAGCATAATAACATCTTAACCAATGATAAATTTGGCGGCGTATATGGTTTTGACGTGAATATTCAGGAGTTAGCTGCCTTATGG
>JARIEH010000068.1 GCA_029256865.1 Psychrobacter sp. | reverse complement strand
TGATGGTCGCTTTCGTTATGTCTATATCAAGTCTTTGCAAGTACCACCTACCTTTTTAGGTATGCCCTTGATTTTGACGCTCTTTCATTTCGGATAAAGTTTTGCAGTCGATGCATTGAGTCGCTGTTGGACGCGCTTCCAGACGGCGCAGCCCAATCTCTACTCCGCAGGTCTCGCAAAAACCATAATCATCACCTTCGATTTCAGCGATAGATTTATCGATTTTACGAATCAATTTACGCTCGCGGTCACGTGTACGTAACGCTAGGGCGAACTCTTCTTCTTGTGTAGCGCGATCGTTGATATCTGGCATCGCACTGGATTCGTCTTGAATATATGTTTTAGTGCGGTCAGCCTCGCCAATAAGCTGGCTTTTCCAATCCAACAAAATACTTCTAAAGTGCTCTAACTGTGCATCAGACATATACTCTTCGTCTTTAGCAGGCACATAAGGGGTGAATTTAAAATCACCTGGATTTGTAGTCACAGTGCTCATATGGGTATCCTAGTTTTTCAAATTAATTCAACAAAACGACATTTTCAAAAGACAAGAACTCAGTATTTTCAATGAATACTATAGTTTGTCTCTTACAGAACGTTTCACCACGTGGTAACGCAAGTAACACAGAGGATCTTATGATACATTTATATCGGTAGATCATTTAGCATGATTACCGATTGTGAAAGCTTGGCTGGTGGTTGTTGTAGCTATCCTAGCCGTTATTTTTTTGTCTAACATCTAACCTTATTATTTTCTTAGATATTTTTATAACATCATTATATTTGAAGTATCGGTTATTTTAAGCTGCTTGCCTAGTACTATTTTTAACAGGACATTCTATGTTAATTCTCAAACGCTTACTATCACTTTAGCACACTAATAAACTGACTCACCAAAACTGGGTATCAAGTATCTAATCTATTAACCCAGCTTGCAACCTGTCCAGTGTTGGCTAATTGCAACCAACGGTAGCCAGGCTGGACGTCTTTATCATAAGCGAAATCGTCTTCATAAGGCTGGAACTGATAGCAGGTTGACGGAGTAGTATAAGCCGTTACTCCATTAAAATAGCGGGTTTGCTCTTGATGCGTATGGCCACTGATAATGACTTTTAAGTGTTTAAATGCTGCCATACTCTCCCAAAAGGCTGCTGTGTTTTCTGCGATATGAGCATCAATCCATTCTGACTGCATGGGCAATACATGATGATGCAGTGCTATTAAAGCTGGTTTATCACAGGTTTTCAGTTGCGTACATAGCCAATCAATATCAGCGTTACTAATCTCACCGGCTATCTTTCCAGGGACTGCGGAGTTGAGTAATAACATTTGCCAGTATTCACTATCAATAACATGACGGCTTAAAAGACATTTATCTGCTGTTTTTGCGACGAGCTTACGCTGAGAAAATGGTAAATGAGCTTCTACTTCATCAGTCACATCGTGATTACCTGCAATGCAAGCAAATGGAATGTTTGTGGCGCTTAATATCTCAAAAATATAATCGTAAGTAGTAGATTGAACCTCATTGACCAGATCACCAGTGACCAAAATCAGATCACAACGGATATCTTCGCTTAAGGCTTGGTTAATAACGGCTTCAAAGCTTTGCCGACAGTAGCTTTTAGATACCATTTTTTCATCAACTTTATCATCAATGCTCGCCAAATGCATGTCTGTAATCTGCAATACATTCACTTGCTCGTCGGGTGAGATGATAGTGCGAGCAGGGTATTGTGGCATAGATTTCATCCTTCATTAGGGCTAATTATCAACACGCCCTAACAAAATGTATGTAAAGCAGTGTGTTGTATCCACTTAGATGTATTATTGGTTTTTTAATAGCATTACTGTTGTTAGTTGTAGATAGTTACTGCTGACTTATAGCGGCTCATAAACGCGTTTATAACATATATTTTATAAAATCTCTACTCTCAACTGTCAAATAAAGTTCACTATTTTTGAAGATCAAGCGTAGTATATAAATACTCTAACTTTGTTTCGTCCAAATTTTAGAGACGATCAGTGCGGCAAAAAATAAGATAGCCAGCACCAATACAATGGCGAGACCCGTCTGTATATCGAGCCAAATGCTACCCCAAACCCCTAAGGTTACGCCTATTTGTGCGATTATCAGTGCAAAGATAACCATCTGTTTGGGAGCCGTTGACCATAAACGGGCAGTGAGGGCAGGTAGTACCAGTAAACCACTGATCAACAGACTCCCCACTG
>JARIEH010000301.1 GCA_029256865.1 Psychrobacter sp. | reverse complement strand
CCTGGTTACCCAGAAGATATATTGCCTAACTACTTAAACGAACAAGGCATCGCCCATTATATTTTAGAAAAAGATACGTATAGCATTGTCAAAAGCGTGGTGCCGGAAGGTAAGACTTACTGCTCGGCGTGTTCAAGATTGCGCCGCGGCTCCCTGTATGGCTTTGCCAAACAAATTGGTGCAACCAAAATTGCCCTTGGTCATCATCGTGATGATATTCTGGCCACCTTTTTTCTGAACCTCTTTCATGGTGGTGCGCTAAAAGCCATGCCCCCTAAGCTGCTCAGTGATGACAAACAAAATATTTTAATTCGACCTTTAGCCTATGTTGAAGAAAAAGACATTATTGAATATGCTCATCTCAAAGAGTTTCCAATTATTCCTTGTAACCTGTGCGGCAGTCAAACCAATCTACAACGTGCCATCATAAATGACATGTTACGAGAGTGGGATGATGCACATCCACAACGTTTGGCTTCTATTTTCAAGGCCATGCAAAATGTCGCCCCATCGCAATTAGCAGATCGTGAGTTGTTTGACTTTGAGCGGCTAAGCTTAGATCGCGATAATGATGAGCGCTTATTTGAAGGTGACAATATTCAGGTAGGGCAGACTGAAAGTCTCGTTGATATTGGTTTACCAATAGCACCAAAAACGCAGACCTTTAATCCAAAGTTCGCTCATAATAAGTCGTCAGCTAGCGAAAGCACCATGGCTCATAGTACTGTCGCAGGGCAGAAGATTCCGACGATTAATCCCATCATCTAATCAAAGTAAAAGTAATAATGTGTAAAAAAACCAGCTAACATAGCTGGTTTTTTATTGGAAATACTTAGACAGTTGTTTATTAACTTAACAGTCAGGTGCGTGCTCTCTCATTATGATTCTTTTGCAAACACAGGCAGAGGATGAAAGATCACTTCTGCACTGGGCAGTTTTGCGATATCCTGCATCCGCCAATCATCCTTACCATCATGACTGACTTGTAAGTAATATTTGGCCTTGAGTGGATCAAGGTCTACCTGTGCGCTGTATTTATTACCGCCTTGGTGCTCGAGGATGACGTCACGATCTTTTTTGATATCGGTAGCATGGGAGATAGATAATGCGAGTTGGTCTGGATAAGTGAGCGGCTCACCATTTAGAAGCTTACCAGTCTGTAGGCTTTGCTGTGGATAATTGAGCTCAAAAGTAATATTACCTTCAGGTGAGAACTGTAAATCACCACTTAAGTCTAAATCATAAGTGAGCTTGTCACGCGACACATCATGATAAAGCGTTTTACCATCCATGTACCAGTCGTCACGTACCACGCTATCACGAATTTGATAAGAGTAATAAACGAAAAAAATACAAGCCACCACGACAAAGGCTGGTAGCCCGATAACAAAGATAATCACCATGTAATTTTTATACCATGGTTGGCTATCTTGATGCTTAAAGTTTGGTGCTTGAGTTGGTGTAGACATAACATACCTATTAACTGTATCAGAGGCAAAAACAACTGATAAATAACGATAAGTTCAAAGGAATACTAACCATTAGTATAGCTTGATTACTCAAATCTTGCATCTGCTAAGTAGGCAGTTACTGCCTACTTAGCGTTACAATCTTGACGTTATAGTGGCCTATCCGCTTATTGACCTTGAGTGGTAAAGACGTTTTGTTTACTGACTTTATATTTGCCATCTTCACTGGCTACCGTCAATGTAATCGGTGTTTGGCCTTTTTCTACAATCGCTGGATCACCATAAACACTCACTGGCATATCAAAGCTCTCACCTGCTACAAGCGGCACATCATTAAAGCGCAGCTGTAAGCTAAGACCATCTTGCGGCTCAAGTATAATTTTGTAGATATGCTCATCTTGTGTTTTATTGGACAATTTGACGATATAGCTGTTTTCAATCATGCCTTGATTATTAATCGAAGATAACTGATTGCGGTCACGGCGAATATCAATCTCTAGTGGCACCCGATCTACCAAGGTATACACAAGGCCGCTACACAACACAGTAAGTACTACCAAGTAGGCAAACAGACGCGGGCGTAAGACACGACTGGGTTCTTTTTCAGCCAACTGCCTTTCAGTCGTATAGCGGATTAGTCCACGTGGATAGCCAACTTTGTCCATGATTTCATTACAAGCATCGACACAAGCCGCGCATTGAATACAAGCAACTTGCAGACCATCGCGAATATCAATACCCGTAGGGCAGACCTGCACACACATCGTACATTCAATACAGTCACCCAAATGATCTGGATTTGTGCCTTTTTTACGCGCACCACGAGGCTCGCCGCGTTCATAATCATACGAGACGATCAAGGTGTCTTTGTCAAACATCACGCTTTGAAAGCGTCCATATGGGCAAATTTGAACACACATCTGCTCACGCATGTAACCAGCATTAGCGTAAGTGGCAAAGGTAAAGATAAACATCGATACCCATACCCACGTTGGCCAATCAGGGAATGGAATGAAGCCTATCATTTGCCAGTTACTGTACATATAATCAGTGCCCGCAACATAGCTGACAAAAGTCGCGGCGGTAATGACTGACAAAGCAAACCAAATAAGATAAATTAAGAAGCGCTTAAAGGCTTTGCTCGCGCTCATTGGTGACTTATCGAACTTAATACGCTTATTACGCTCGCCAATAACCCACTTTTCTATATGTTGATATAGATGTGTCCAAATGGTTTGTGGACATGCATAACCACACCATACGCGCCCAGCGTAAACCGTTACCATAAATAAAGTAAAAGCCGCGATAATAGCGAAGGCCGCGATGAAATAGAAGTCTTGGGTTAAAAAGGTTAAGCCAAAGATATAATAGTGCTGAGAGGGGACATCAAACCAAATAGCCTGTCTGCCATTATAGCGCAGCCAAGGTAATAGCAAAAACGCTGCCAAAAGCGCATACATAGTAATGACACGGATGTTTTGATAAAAGCCTGTGACAAATCGAGGGTGAACACGTTTTTTTTCGGCGTTGAGATCTATTTGTTGTACGGGGATTTTATTGGATTGTTGTGCTGACATAAACTTGCCTCTTTAAACAAAGAATCAGTCTGCTGGCATGAGTAACAAGCACCTATGAGAGAAGCTGAGATGCGTGGGCTTGAATTGTTATCAATGTCAGTAAATAGAGAGTTGGTATGTCAAAAATAAGACCACCATACTGTCTATCAAATGAGCGATTATATAATACTGATTATTATAATGACTATTTTAGCATCTCCCTCATTATAATGGGGAATCAATATGAAAAAACAATCACCGAGCGCTCCAAAGCTTTAATTTGCTTTTAAAGCTGTAGTTAAATCATTGAAATAAAAAAGGAGAACTGTAGTGACAGTCCTCCTTTTTATAACATCTTTCAGTTCCATATGAAGCAATTACTTAAAAACTAATATCCAACGGCGTATATCAGATAAATCATCCAATCAATACTAATTTGTAGCAGTAGCTTTAGCTTTATTGGTTGCAGAGGCTGTTGCTGTCATATCAGCACTGGCTGTAGCAGGCGTTTTGTCTGATAGTGAGTAAACATAGGCAGCAAGTAGCATAATGCGTTCATTGCCTAGTTTGCTTTGCCATTCAGGCATAACACCAGCACGGCCATAACGTAAAGTTTCACGGATTGTTTCTCGCGTACCACCCCATAACCAAGTATTATCGGTCAAGTTTGGAGCGCCAGTAGATATCAAGCCTTTACCATCTTCACCGTGACAAAGTACACAGTTAGTAGGCTGTTTAAACAGTACTTCACCTTGTGAAATCAACGTCTTGTCCAAATCATAATCATTTTGATTGCCAGAAATTGATAATACATATTCTGCTACAGCACGGATACCATCTTCACCAAGATCGTCTCGCCAAGCAGGCATTGGTAAAGCATCAGGATTCTTAACGTAATCTATATCAGCATTTCGACCGTTATGTAAGGTCAGCAAGATATTTTCAGGTTTTCCCCCATGTATCCAATCATTATCTGTTAGATTCGGATAACCAGTAGCACCTTTAGCGTTAGAGCCGTGACAGACCGAGCAGTTCTGTAAGAAGAGACGGCTACCAACTTTCAATGCGTTTGGATCTGAAGATAGCTTTTCAACATGAGGTGCTAATTCAGTGACTTTCGCATCGATTTGAGTTTGTAGGTCAACTGGCGGCTCTTCACTACGACGCAGGGTAGTCTGCATCTCAGCGAGTGCTGCTAATGTTTGCGTTGCATCACTTGCACCAGCTTTGGCTAAAATGTTTTTCTCAAAGTTATCAGTGAATACTTTATTATTGCTTTCAAGTTCGCTGTATAACTCGTTCTTTGACGACCAAGGCACGGTTTCGCCATCCACTTCGACCGTCGCGATACCATCCCACTTTGATGGGAAAATCGCTGGGAAAAATATCCAGTATGCGGCACCCCAAACGATAGAGCCAAAAAATATTACTAACCACCATTTAGGAAGCGGTTTATCGTATTCTTGAATACCGTCGTAAGTATGGCCTGTGGTACCGTCTTCTTCTAGTCCTGGCTTGTACTTCAATACCATAAGTAGGACACCAAGAATACCCGCCCAACACATGATACTTAGTATGGTAATCCAAGAACTCCAAAAAAATGTCATCGTTTATCCTTATTGCGCTGCTCTTCAGATAGAGGTTCTTTGACCTCGTCATCAAGCGCAAGTTGTGCATCTTCTTCGAAGCGTTTTTTGTTTTTTGGCGAATATGCCCACCAGGCAACGCCTATGAAGGCGATGAAGGCAGAAACGGTTGCAATTGTTTGTAATTCACCAATACCCATTAGCGCTGTCCTTCCATTGCAGTACCTAGCTGTTGTAGATAGGCAACCAGAGCGTCAAGTTCAGTGGCACCGATCACTGCATCAGGAGCCCCTTCAATATCTTCTTCAGTATAAGGGACGCCGAAACGATCGCGGAATAGACGCATTTTAGTTTGGACTTTTACACCATTAACTTCGTTGGTGGCAAGCCATGGAAAACCTGGCATAACTGACTCAGGAACTAATGATTGTGGCTTAATCAAATGTTGTTTTTGCCATTCTTCTGAATAGCGCTGACCAACACGTGCCAAGTCAGGTCCAGTACGTTTTGACCCCCATAAAAATGGATGATCCCATGTTGACTCAGCAGCGCGTGAGTACGGCCCATAGCGTTCAACTTCAGCACGCAGTGGGCGAATCATTTGGGTATGACAAACGTGACAACCTTCACGAATATAAATATCACGACCTTCAAACTCAAGCGCAGTCCAAGGCTCCATAGCGGGCAGGGGAGCATTCACCCCGCCGTCTTCAGGGCTTTTATTATCGTATATCAGCGGTACAAGCTCAACGAGCGTTGCAAAGCTAATAGCAATAACGATAA
>JARIEH010000212.1 GCA_029256865.1 Psychrobacter sp. | reverse complement strand
TATTATGATGGCGCCGCAGTTTAAGTCGGCGGCGAGTGAGTTGCCGCAAGTAGTTTTTGCAAAGCTACAAACGGATAAGTATGAGCAAGCGGCAGCCCCTTATAATATTCGTAGCTTACCAACGATGGTGGCTTTTAGAGGGGGTAAAGAAGTTGCACGTCAGTCAGGTGCGCTACCGAGTGACCAAATCGTGCAGTGGGTGAAAAGCCTGCAAGCATCGTGATGTTTTAATAATAAAAACAAGCAAAAAGCCAATACGCTCTTAACGTATTGGCTTTTTGCATTAAAATGGATAAGTTTTAGAATTCACTCTCAGGAATAGAGTAAGTCTCCATATTGCCATTGGATACTTTGTATAAAGTCATAGATATATTACTAAACCTTATACCATCATAGTCTTCGTATTCTTCTATAAGCATACGCTCAGATTTAGATATAGATCCATTTTCAATATCTTTGTATCGAACATCATAGTTTCCAGCGCTAATGTTGCGAAGATTAAATCCGCCGCCTCCTTGAATATAAAAGTGACGTACTGCTTGAGGTTCTATGCTATCTAAATAGTAGAGTTTACCAAAAATAGCTTCAGCATTTTGACTATTATCAATAGTCAGTTTAGATGCGCCATTGTTATTAAGTTGTGGATAACCTGCTACATAACCTGCTGAAGATGGGAAGAGTTGACCATTAGGAGCGTGAGTTACGTGATTTGGGGTAGATACTTGCTGCACTTCGCTAGTATCGTTATACAAACTTTCTGGTGTATCGGCTTCATAAGAGTAATCTGGATATTCGTCTGAATATAAGGCAGCCTCGTTTAATTCGTCCTGAGCATCTTGCACTCCTTGTTGAGCAACAGATATGTCATATGCTGCATTACTTGAGTTGGAGTTATCAATATAATATTCATAGATCAATAGAATTGCAATAAGTGAGATGAACGTAATAACTATGGCTATCATTATTTTAGCTATTAAATCCGAAAATCCTTTTATGTTTGATTTGGTTGAATCAGGAATGTTGAATGAAGAATTACGAAACTTTGTCTTAATACCACTAAGTGAAATCGAATCTGGAATATTAATTACAACAGTATTATTTTTGCGTTCAGGAGTGCCCGAAGAAGATTCGTCTTGGAATTGACTATAGCTTTTCTCTCTATAAGTATGGTTAACTTTTTTTTCATAATCTAACAGTTGCTTATCATATTTAGTACGCTCAACAGAATTTGATAAAATACTGTATGCCTCGTTACATTGCTGAATTATACGCTCGGCATTCGGATGAGAATTCCTATCAGGATGATATTTTTGGCATAAGGATTTGAAAGCTGCTCGAATAACTTCTTGAGAGGCATTTCGAGAAACCATCAAGATATCGTAATAGGTATGAATGTTATCCATGAATAATCTTATTTAGTAAATGTGAGTTAGATGTTCTTACTCACCATAAATCTTGATGCCATTGGCAAAGCTACAGCGTTGAACGCGAGCAGATTGAATGATGGCATCACGCTCGCCATATAAGCGTGAGAGTTTGGCATCACGACCTTTAGTGTTATTACTTTTACCAACACCAAAGCTGATATTAGGGGAGATACCCCAACGCCCTGCTGAAACGCCGATGCCCACGCCAGAGGCAGATAACGAAGACTGCTCATTACGTACGGCTTCAACGTAGCGGTTGACGCGATTGTATTCTTGACTCAGCGTCTGGCAATCATAGCCCTGATAGGTACTTGGTGGCACATATTGCGGTGTGATGTTACCAGTAGAGGCACAACCAGAAAGACCTAATAGGCCAGTTGCGGCTAGTAATGTGGCTGCAGTAAGTATTTTCATAATGGCTCCGTAAAGCTAAAGTACTATACTTTAAGATAGCAAAAATAAGCCAATTGCGATACAAAAAATACAGTTTCCAAATCATAATAGTCAAACAGAATAGTCGTTATTTTTATTCAACGTTAAAATAAGTTATCGGGCTTGGCAATGGCTAGTATCAAGATGCCAGCATAAGCCAAACCAGCGATCAGAATGCCCGCTTTACTTTGGGCAGGTGTTGCATGGTTATTAAAAGCCTTCATACTGGCACTGATCGCAGCAATAAGTAAGATTATTTTGGCAAACACCCATTGGACAGGAGCATTGGCGCTCATCAGTTGCATGAGGATCCATGCGCCTGAAAGAATAATAACCGCATAAACGATGTGGGTAGAGATTTTGACCACCCGTGGCGCTCGACTGTTTGAGCTTAATACCAGATAGCTTTGATATAAAAAAAGTACAATGATCAGTACCGCCATCAGCATATGTAAGTGTTTCATTAAATATCGTTCCTTATACAGGCGCAGTTTGCAAAGATTCGCCTAATTGTTGTCGCTTAAGTACTATCGCTATCGCTTAAGTATTGGCGTCTAACTATAGTCAAGTTATGCTTTATTTTGACCAGCACAGAGTGGGCTGTCAGGGCTTTGTCCTTGCCACTCTTGCGGCGTATAAGCATGGATAGCCAGCGCATGTACACTGCCGCCTTGAGCCGTTAACAACTCTGTCACAAGCTCATAGATAAGCTGATGGCGGGCGACTAAGCGTTTGCCAGTGAATGCCTCACTAACGATAGTCAGTTTAAAGTGGCTTTCTTTACCTTCAAAGTAACCAGCATGATCCATTGATTCATTGACAAGATCAATATGCTGCGGCTGTAGAGCTTGTAGTGCATCATGCAACGCGGCAGCAGTAGGGGTAGAAGCGGAAGTAGTCATAACGATCCTTTTTAGGGTAAGACCTAAATTAAATGATATTTAACAAGAGGTAGATGATATATGGTCAGTAGTATAGCAGACGCCGAGCTGACTGAAAGTACCTCAAAATAATGCAAAATACTGATATGACCTAATAAGAAACGCTACATAAAAAAAGCAGAGTATGATGAACTTCTCATACTCTGCTTTTCTGTCTTATTATCTATCCTACTTTAGCCAATAATCTTTTAGGACATAACTGCGCAAGACTAACGACGCGACTTTTGGTACAGAGGCATCACCTTTGGCATTAGGGCTTGCAACTCAGCGATACGGTTGCTGCTGCTTGGGTGAGTGCTCAAAAACTGTGGTGGCTCGCCTTGGCTGGCACGCTGCATTTTTTGCCATAAGGTAATAGAAGCCTGCGGGTTGTAGCCTGCACGTGCCATCAGCTCGAGACCGATACGGTCAGCCTCACTCTCTTGGGTACGGCTGTGTGGACGGCTGAGTCCGAAGTCACCAGCTAGGTTGGCAAGCTCTGCTTGTCCTTGCGAGAGACCAAAGATACTGGCTGCAACACCAATGCCTGTCTGAGTCGCATACTCACGTGAGAGGCGTTCGCGCGAATGCTCACGTAGCGCATGAGACATTTCATGTCCCATGATTGCCGCGATTTCATCATCTGTTAAATTAAGGCGCTCGATGATACCAGTATAAAACATAATCTTGCCGCCTGGCATGACAAAGGCGTTAAGCTGGTCAGACTTAATAGTATGGACTTCCCACTGCCAACGCGCTGCATCTGGACGATAGACACCTACTTGACCAATGAGACGGTTAGAGATGTTCTTCAAGCGATTAACTTGAGCTTTATTGGTATCTAGCACACCACGGGCGCGTGCTTCCTGAATACTCTTATTATAGCTTTGCGCAGATAGCTGCAATACTTGTTCGTTTGATATAAGCAGTAGCTGCTGGCGATCGACGCCGACGGCGCCAGTGCTAGTCGTACTGGTACAACCGGTCAGAGTGAGTGCTGACAATGACGCCGCCATCACTGTCGTAGTAAGTAGTTTTTTCATAATAATCCTCGCTATAAACTCAAAAAAGTAAAATCTAACAAAATAAATATAAGTGCAACTGGTGGATCAAGGAGAAATAAGTCTTGAAACATAATAATCTTGAAACATAATAATAATAATTAACAGGCGTTTCGTTAGCTAGTATTAAATCCTGTTAACACAGGAGCAAGTATAAATCTGATACTCTCATAAAACCAGTGCAGCAAAAGTAACAATACTACGTATGATTGTAAGTAAAATCTGCTGCGCCAGTAGAATGATAGTTAACAGTCATCTTATAAGTGTAAAATAGTTAATATAACAGTAACTGATTGAATGTATATTGAAATCAATGGTGTATGGCTTGTTTTGTCATAGCTAATCACCTTAGTTAGCCATATTTTTTAGCAAAAATGAAAAAAGGGATTGACACTGCCAGAATAGTTGCTAAAATAGCCATCCTATCGAGACGTAGTAGATGTGAATCACATTACGTATTGATACAAGCGGGAATAGCTCAGTGGTAGAGCATAACCTTGCCAAGGTTGGGGTCGAGAGTTCGAATCTCTTTTCCCGCTCCAAATTCTAAAAAGCCTCACTACTCATAATAAGAGCAGTGAGGTTTTTTTTGCCTAAAGTTTGTGCCTCATTTAACACGCCCTAAAGCCCTCAATTACAAAAATTAGCTGACTGGTCACATTATATTGGCTTAAACCATCCATAATGATCTAATGAAGTAGATTATAAGGAGCTTGCATGCAGCAGTTTAAACATAAAGAATTTAATGAGCTATTTGATCTAACAGGTAAGACGGCGATCATCACTGGCGGTGCCAATGGGATAGGTAAAGCGACTGCACTACGATTAGCACAAGCGGGTGCAAATATAGTCATTGCTGATCTTAAAATGGACGATGCAAAAGCGGCGGCTAAAGAGATTGAAAGTTTCGGTGTCAAGGCATTGGCAGTTGAATGCAATATTTTAAAAGACGATGACTTGGTCGCTATGGTTGATCAAGCGATGAGCGCGTTTGGCTGTATCAATATATTGATCAATAATGCGGGCGGCGGTGGTGGCGGTCGTGAAAATCCATTTAAAATCTCAGTGGATGACTTCCGTCGTGACTTTGAGTTGAACGTATTCAGCGCATGGCGCTTATGTCAGCTATGTGTGCCGCATATGAAAGCATCGGGTTATGGCTCTATCGTTATTACGACTTCTATGTCCAGTATCAATAAGAGTCCAAATATGAGCGGCTATGCGGCTTCCAAAGCAGCGGTAAATCATATGGTTGCAAACTTAGCTCATGATTTCGGCCCTGAAGTACGTATCAATGCCGTTGGTCCTGGGGCAACTCGCACCGATGCGCTCAAGTCAGTACTAACCCCAGAGATCGAAGAGCGTATGCTATCTGGCACCCCTATCAAGCGTTTGGGTGAAGCCGACGATATCGCTGGCGCGATGCTGTACTTTGCCTCGCCAATATCAGAGTGGGTGAGCGGTCAGACACTTTTCGTCAATGGTGGTGGCGTACAAACACTAGAGTAATTATATAGTCAGTACTAAATAAAATCGGTACATTATTAATAGCCACGTGCTACTGGTATAAATTTTACTTGCTTGCTTGCTGTGCCTACACCGACAGAGGCTGCGCAAAATCTATCTCAGCAGCACTGTATCGTTTTTAGAGTGAATCAACTATAGCTATTTTCTATAACTACGAAACAATAAAAGCGTCATCCAGTCTATTGATGAATGACGCTTTTTATCTGTTTTAAAGGCTCAACTTCAAAGGTTCAATCAATATCACTAAGTATCATGTGAGACAGTCAGTTCACTTGAGCCTACGATATTAGACAGTATTCTTTAACAGTTAATCATCTATTAGTAAGACTTAATGAGCACTTGCCTGATTAGCACTAGCCGGTTTGCGCTTACCACGCATCAAGCTATCCGCTACCCATGCAGGACCGATTAATAAAAACTGTAGACCCTCAAAGAATGAGGGTTTTTTGCCTTCTATTTTATGACCAATAAACTGTCCAATCCAAGCCACAATAAATATACTCGCCCAAACCTTAAAACCCCAAGGCAAGGCTGTCATGACTGCCAGACAGATGAGGATGAAGATACCCATTGCCAAAAATAGCGGGGTTGACAGTCGTATATAAAATAATAGCACCAATGCGCTAAGCACAAGAGTCAGCCAAACGGACAAAGACATACCCATGCCCAAAATACTGACAAAAATAGTAGGGACGCATAGCCAGTGGATTCTTTTATTAATCAAGTTTTGATGGCTAACGGCATATTCACTGAGCCATTGTTCTAGCGTGCGCTTTGATAGTCGCTTTTGAGAAGTACGAGACATACTAACCTCCTTGTTAGTAAATGAATGAATCTGTTTTGTCCTCTTAGTTGTAGCATTAATCTAGAAGCTCTACCATTTTATCTGGTAAACCGCATAGTCATTAACTTCTAGTCTCATCAGATGCTATTTCAAGATAGCACCACGTTACAAGGCTTAGCCTATACAAGTACTTCTATAGAGTCGCGCTCACTCCGATGCCACTCATAAAGGCCGACAAAAGAGTTCACTTGATAGACCATGGTTTGAATGGCAAAAATATAATTACCTGACATGAGGTTGACAGTCAACCAAACAAAGTTAGAGATAATCCATAACCACCAGTTAAAAGAATAGCGCAGAATCATCGCTGCTTGGGCAGTGATGGAGAGGACAAAGGCGATGACGTTAATCCAGAAAAAAGAGATGAGTCCCAAAAACTTACTATTATCGTCTTCTACAACGGCATAACCGTAGCTTGCAAGTAAATCATTGACCGTTGGAAACAGCGCCAAACCGATGATCATAAAGGTGGCGGTAATGAGCCAAACCCATTTACTGGCGGATTTGGGCATCATATCGCCGTCCAGATCCGTGTGCTTGGACCAATAAAAGATACCGTAGACATGAGTGAAAAAATTGAATAAAGGCGCGAGCATCAGGCCAACTGCACCAGCGGTGCCTTGGACGATGACCTCACCAGCCGTCGCTGCCATCCCAAAACCATTACCCATGACGTTTTTGCGAAATGACAATGACACCACGCAAATTAAGCCAATGAAAGACACGCCTAGATAGAACATATCAAGAGTCGTATGCTCAGTCGTTAGCCAAAATCCAGCTGATAGCGCCAAAACGCTACAAATGAACCAGATAACGATCCATTGCAGCGCCCATTTTCCGGTGATATTGTCCAGTAGCTGAATGCGCATAAGCTTTTTCCTTAAAATATTGTTGTTATTATTTTATGCTTTTTTACCATAAATAAGCTCATCGATAATAATCAATGCTTGCTTGTAGCGCTCATCGTA
>JARIEH010000266.1 GCA_029256865.1 Psychrobacter sp. | reverse complement strand
TATCGACTACAAGCTGTCTTGGCGAGGCCACTGATTTGTCATCACAAATAGTATAGGTCACTGCATTATCTACTCGCTTACTCGGCTCAAAGGTAATCTCACTTGGTGTGGACTCTATGCTGGTTTTGGCATCATAAGTATAACTACCAACTAGGTTTTTCTTGCCATCTGTAAGTACTATAGTGCCTGAACTGGCGGCTTTATTATTAATTGTAACGGTGATTTTTTGGCGGCGAATGACACTCTCAGTTTTAGCTTCTCTTAGCGCATTATTCAAGGTCGCTGTCGTTGACTTCACCCGCTGATTGGCAAGTTGGGTGCTGATATTTGGTGCTGCGATGCTGACAATGATGGCCAATACCGCAATGGTTACCATCAGCTCAATCAAGGTGAACCCTGCACTGCTCATTGGTCGCTGGTGCGATGAGCTACTTCTAGATGCACTCACATCAAAATCCTATTTATAACGGCTATAGTCATCTATAGCGGCTGCACATTTGCTAAGGTACAACTACCTTTTATATCTTTATCAATACTAACGAATCTATTTAAAACGACTTTGCCTGTTTATTACTTATTACACTTTACCATGCAAGATTTGTTCCATTATATTCGCATACTGAAATGTTACTTATGTCAATTGAGAGTTGGTCAGACAGGCCGTTGATGAAAGAGTTATGAGCGCTACGAAAAAACAAACACAATAAATCATACAGAAACAATACTGTATTATTAATTATACAGATTTATTGCAATAAAAACCCAATCTCTACAAATTTAGGGCTACTTATCCATACTGCCATGCGCAACTGCGTAGGCCGATAAGTGATAACGTTTAGAGTGTAGCGTGTTGTCTTGACTACCAGAAAAGGCAGGAGAGGATTGTTCATAGAAGGCGCGAGCTAAGGCTTGCAAGCTTGCGCCTGTCGTCGCCACATCGTCAAACAACAAGATGCGCTTGACTGGTGGCAGCTCGCTGAGCATAAAGGCATTGTCCAGATTGGTCAGGCGCTCTGCCCGTGATAAACCTTGTTGGCTGAGTGTGTCATCGACGCGCTGAACACCGTACCAAAGCGGTATCTGCCAATACTTAGAGAGATAGAACGACAAGATAGTCACTGGATCAAATCCGCGCTTTACTAGACGGCCTGTCGTGGTCGGCATCGGTAATATCACGCTGTTGCTACTATGGCAGCCTACTGGTCTGGGTAGTTGACGCATCACATGCACGAGCAATGGTAATTTGGTCATGTCTTCATGATGTTTGAAGGCGCGAATGACTTGGCGGATTGGATAGTCGTAATAAGTGGCGGCTTGAATAGGCAATGAGGTGCTGGCGGCGATATCGACCGTAAAAGGTGTCGGCCGCCACACTATGCTGTCATGACAGCGTGCACACAGCAGACCCTTATTAAATCTATGATGCAAACGACTGAGAAAAGCTTGAGTACTATTATGGGTATGGGATAGGTTATTTGACTGCCAAGAAGCTAGAGCTTGCGGTGTGCTGCGATAGACATGGCACAGCTGACAGCGTAAATTAATATACTCTGCCAGCCATAAGCCACTTTGATACGCTGCTAAGCCCTGCATCAGTGATTATGCCTCATCAGCTAGCCTATTATGAATGATTAAAACCCTTTCCAATCATTGAGCACTATACCAAAACCGATGGTCGTATTCTCATGGTTATAATCAATGAGAGATTCGCCATAACCGTGGAACAGTTGCACATAGCCATTGACATTCTTTGTTAACGGATAGATGTAATCAATCTGCGCTGCGCCTTTTTTGGTCTCAATATTATAGCGTAAGGTACTACTGATGCTCTGCTGTTTGGGCAAATCATACAATAAAGTCAAATCACCATGGCCCATGTAGTCTGTGATGTCTGGGTTATCATCCGTATCAGAACTTTCATTATTTATTCGCGTCCAGAGACGCGGTATCACTGAGAGTTTACCCCATTCAGCACCGCCCATCAGGTAAGCACGATTCCATGACCGTGATATAGGGTCAGAGCGACCATTTGAATGATGCACAGCCCCCACTCCGAGCATGCGCAGACGCCCGCCAAAAGGCAGGTTGGCGGTGACCGGTTGAGTCAAGAAAATCTCTGGTTGATAGTCGGTCGCGCGAAACGGTCTTGAATTGTCTTCGTTATAAACCTGCCAGTGCGCTTGCTGAGTATAGCCAAACCACAGATCAGATCTGGTATTGAACAGGTCCTCGGCGACTTTGGTTTTTAGAGACAACTGGAACTTTAGCTCGGTATTGCGTATCTCATTGGAAGTATATTCTCTGCCTCTTTCATCTCGGTCACTTGAGGTGGGGCTAAGATTGGGGTCGAAGCTATAGAACAGAGGCAGTACATAGTTAGGATTGTGTGGTCTGCCTGTCCACGTACCACGTTCGCCGTTTTGATCGAGATCATAAGCCATACTTAATGGTGTGTATTTTTCGATGTCTGTTTGCGTGACGCCTACATCCTTTAAGACTTGTGCTTCTCTTTTAGTCAGTCCGATCGTATCTAGCCGCTCATTAGCTTCTGTCTGCTTGGTCAGTTGCTCAGTCGTCTCACCCTCTTCGGCCTCTTGTCCTGCGAGGACGAACTGCGGGTTACCTGCTATCGTGGTTCTGATAGTCCTCGCTAGGTCTACAGGCTGCTTGTTCATCGTAAAGCTTGGGGTTTTACCTTGATCAGCCACCTTATCATAGCAAGCCAATCGCGCCGCACTGGTTTGTACTTGCGTGCATTCTAAAAATAGAGTGGTCTGCTGCGATATGAACTCTTCACTTAGCCATTCCATATTATCAGTAGTCGCCGTAGGATCATTTAAGCGCAAAACAACCCCTTGTGATGACCTATAAGTCTGCTCTATTGATACACCTTCCATAGGTAGTTCGTTATAAACTTGACCATTGCTGGCTGCATGTCCTTGAATGCTAAAGCAAGTCAACGCTATACCGACAGCGATGCTAAGATAAGTCTTGGAGCCTTCGGAGGCTGTGCCTTGGTCAGTAGCAGCAGTCGTATTTGGGCGATTTGCCTGACGTAGTGAGATATTGTGAGCAAACATAAAAATCCTTTATCTTACTGGCAATATGGCCAGCAGATTATCTGAAGTAGCTATCTTAATAATGAAGCGTATTAATTAATCGTAAGAGTAGAACATAATAGGGAAAAACAGCAGCCAATATGGTCATCATGTTAGCAATCTAAAAATAGAGCGTACTAAATTAAAAATACAGCACGCACCTGCTAATGCTCACCTTAGCATTGTTGCGTTATTGTAATGAAAATACAGACATTATACTAGCGTTATCAACATTATATATAAGCTTTAACCGCTAGATGCTACCTACAAATAAACCCATTAATACTAAAAAGCCAACGCACTCCTAAGAGCAATACGTTGGCTTTGGGATCAATAAGAGTAAGTTTTTATAGGAAGCTAAAGACGGGTGGCCTCTGTGTTATTTATTTAGTGTGGTCAATGTCTGCTCAAACTCTGAGCGACCAATCTCACCGACTTGTTGATTCACCAGCTGACCATCTTGATAATACATCAATGCTGGTGGGCCAAATAACTTATAGCGTGCCAAAATAGCCTTAGAGTCGTCAGTGGTGTCCGTAATATCAAGTCTCACCAACTGCCACCCTTGCATTTGCGCTGGACGATTATGGAAAAGGTTCTTATCCATAATACGACATTCCACACACCAATCAGCTGTCAAATCGATGATGACATTCGGATGCGCAGCGGTAATCATATCCAACTCTGCAAGCGTAGTGATGTACTCATCTGAGGCGCTACTATTATTTAATGCTTGACCCTCACTGGATGACACCATCATCGGCGCGGCACTCAGTGAGGCCAGCGGATGTAAGCTATCATCATTGCCCAG
>JARIEH010000215.1 GCA_029256865.1 Psychrobacter sp. | reverse complement strand
CTGTCTCTAATACCCAAAAATTTTCACTCGGACGCCGACCCATGACCACGACATCGCGATTTTTATGAGGAGTGGTTTTATCGTGAATATTAAAGACAGGTTGAACGACGATATCATGGACACGCTCAGGCATGGTGGTTTGCCAAACGACTTCTCTATTGGCATCGATACCAACCACGCCAAAGCCATTTTCATTATTATTGTTATCATCATTACTATCATCGTCATTTAACAATGCGATATTTTTTGGCATAGACGCCACACCACTGACCCAGCAAACTGAGCGCGCTGGCATTGTGGTGACATGAGCGGCACTAAAGTCGGTCGTACTATGATTGCTCTCTTCATCCTCTGTAAATCCATCATACGTATGATACGACCGTTGCCAGGCAGCCATCGCCTGCTGACAGGCATAACGAAAACGTGTTAGCTCCGGTCTAACTGTTGAGGAGAATAGGTGCCGTTGCTGACTAATGCCCACCCAGTAATCTTGCAAGCGAGCAGTAGGATTGATAGATTTACGATACCGATGATGGAGGCCAACTAACACTGCTGTGCCTAGCAGCGTGCCAAAGGTTGTTTCTACCACTTTTTTTAATATGGGTGGCAAAACGGTTGGCAAAATAGAGGGCTCTGACGTTTTCTTGTTAGGCATTATTTAATCGCCATCAGTACTATTAAAGCCCACACGGATACCGAGTGTCGGAATCAGTTGGCGTTTAATAACCCGAGTAATGGTCGTGAGATGATCATACAACTCTTGCTGGGTGGCTTTATCAGCAGTGGCCAAATCTTCTGGCATTTGCGCTAATAGCGTGGTGGCATCTGCAAGCGCGGTTGATAGATTATCGGCAACTGCATTTTCATTATTACTGCCGAGGATAGCGGTTAGTACAGGATCGGTCAGCGTCTTATTGAGTGTGGCCAATTTGGCATTGATAATGGCGCGGCTTTGGCCAGCTGTTGCGGCTGGTAGATGACCTTTCACTTTGCCCGTTAAACCCAAAGGCTGGTCAATGGCGCTAGATTTCATGGTCTCGACCAATGAGAGTAAAGAGTTAAACCATTGATTCAACCCTTGATCGCTCTCTGCTGTTTTATCAATCGCTAATAAATTGGTTGAGTTTTTCTGCCAATTACTTTCGATGTCCTTTAGGCGCGTACTCAAAGCGCTACTGGCACTCATCACATAAGCACACTGGCCGGCGTCCAAGCTGTCATTGGCGTATAAGGCTTCTTCTAATCCTGGCACTCCTTGTACAATGGCGCTTTCGTTAGCCAGTTGCTCAGCGGTCAATGTTGGATTGGCAGCAATAAGATCTGCAACGCCACCATGTACCAAGCCGCGCTCGTCAGGATAGTAGTTGATATATAGATTACTCATACTGGCAGTCGCAGGACCGAAATTGATCATCTCAGCGCTCGCCCATGCTTGAGCTAATACCAGCCACTGATCGCGCAACGCTTGTAGCTCATCACCACTGACTGCCCCTGACTGACAATGCTTCTGTGCTAACTCATGAAGTAGATTACTTTGCTTCGCGGCATCTGCATACGCTGGGATGACAATATCACTTGCCACATGGGTCAGATAGGTTTTTTCAGTATCTGCGCTAATATCGATAGCGATAATTTTATCGATACTGTCGCCACTACTGTCTGCTGCATTATTGACCGTATCAGACGCTGCGCTTTCTTGCGCGACCTTTGAGCTATCAACCTTTGGCGCTTTGTTGTCTTCAGCAGGTTTGACGCAGCTGATTAGAAGTCCTGCACTTAAAGCAGAGAGTGCCATTGCTAAAGCATGGTTTATTTTCATAGATGTCTCGGTATTTATATCTGTCGTTATTTTAGTCGTTAAAAATAGATAAACCCCATCATTTTTATAAGGATTTTAAGAAGGCATTCAATTCAGCACGACCTTGTTTATCCAGTTTGAGCACTTGCTGCTTTTGTTTTTCAGCTTCGCCGCCATGCCACAGTACCGCTTCCATCAGTGTGCGCGCGCGCCCGTCGTGTAGGAAGGTCGCTTGCGAATCAACGGTTTGCGCAAGACCAATACCCCACAATGCTGGCGTACGCCATTCATATGAGTTGGCTAAAAACTCAACTTGCACGTCTCTGGGTGGCAGCTTGCCGGCAATCGTACGATCGGCAAGGTCATCGCCCATGTCATGTAGTAATAAATCTGTATAAGGATAAATCACTTGTCCATGCTGCTCAAGATGGTCATCGTTGGTCTTTGGCAACTGATATCTTGGCGTATGGCAACTTTGACAGCCAATATCATAAAAGCGTTTTTTGCCTGCTAATACCAATTTGTCATCGGCATTGCGACGATGTGGAACGGCTAAATTACGCGTATAAAACTCCACAAACTTGGCCACTTCATCATTGACTTCAACGGGCGGTTTACCATTACCTTGCTCATCGGCGCCAGTGACTGCATTGACACAAGCCGTCTGTGCTGGCATGCAAGATTCACGAGGACGGATGTTTGAGGTTAAGCCCATGTCTTCATTAAAGGCACTTTGGTTTTGAGTGATGAGCTTGGTTTGACCTGCCTTCCAACCAAAGCGCCCTAAGGCGACTTTACCCGTTTGCGGATCCATAACCATGTTGAATCTGCCGCTAATAGCATCGCTATTTTTGTCAGTGCCACTTTTATGAGTGCTAACAGCTTGTTTTTTGATATCCGCATCGGGAATCTGCTCTAATAGCCCAAGCCCAATCATTGGCAGAGCGACACGCGGTGATACCATCAACTCCTCATCAAATGGTCCATAGCCAGGGTTGGTCAAATTAAAAGTCGGGGCGCGCAGTGTTTCAATATGACCGTCAGCAAAGGTGACTGGTTTGTCTGTCCATTCCACCGCGATACGCGCTTCGGCAGGTACGCCTTGAATACCACGATCTTGCAGCTGACCACCATACATCGGATGCACGACTTTTTCGATAAGCGAGTTTTGTAATTGTTGACGCTGTGTATCGGTCGTCGGGGGCATGGCAAGGCGAATGAGCAAGCTGTCTGCATCGTCATCGCGACTCATCGGTGCATGACCACGGCCATCTTTTATATGGCAAGATTGACAAGCTGCGACGTTAAATAACGCGCCAAGACCATCACGACTGTCGGTACTGGCAGGCGCAACCACCCAAGGCTGGCGAAAAAATGCATTACCAATAAAAAATGAGCCTTTACGCGAAGCAGTTAAGTTTGACGAGGGCTTGGAGTAACTCTCGCTACTGGTGATAGTGATGCCAGTGTCCCCACCTTGCTTAATCTCTTGCGCATCAAAGCTGGCCAACTGATGCATTGGCACGCCAGCCAGCGCTTCAATGGTTTTTGCTCGTTCAGGTGCTAAATTTTGCCGATCTTGATTAGTAACATTGTCAGTTGGCTGACAAGCGCCAAGTGTCAGGGCGCCTATCATCATTAACGTAAGTTTGGATGACACATCTCTGAAGATTGTAGAAGAAAAAGCAGAGGATTTGGTATGAATGGCTTTCATAGAAGTTGCCTTAGTTCTAAAATAGAACCATTAAAACTGAGAACCTGCGTCCGCATCTAAGTTATCAATACCGACCGCTTTTGCCGCGTTTTCGATACCAGCAGTCAACTCTTGCAAGCTGTTAATACCCGCTTCAATCCAGCCACGACGCTTGTTTTGCTCTTCAGCAGAGACGCCATGTTTACTCGCTTGGCCGACAGTTGCAATCATCTGATCAACCTTAATATCTTCTTTTTCGGCTTTTTCAACGATGACGTTAAAGGCGCCTTCCACTCTATTAAAGTCAGCGCTCAGTTTATCAGCAGCATCTTTATGACCGCTATCGATAAGGTAGTTTTTAACGCCGTAACCACCGACTGCTTTACCAGCAACCGTCTTATAACTACCGTTAAAGACATTTTGAATACCGCGAGCGTTGTTAGCATAGCTGAGATGAGTTAAGTCGCTAAAACATTCATGCTCATCTTCGGTTGAACCAGTGACAAAAGCAACTTGCATACGCTCAGAGGCAAGCTCACCTAATGCCAAGCTGCCCATTTGGTACATAATCTGACGCAAACCATTGTCATACTTACGCGCTATCAGATCACTACGTAAGGTGTTTTCACTTCCAGGTTGCCACTGGGCTTCCATCGCTGTTAAGTCGTCAACCAATAACTGAGTAGCGGCCGTTAAGAACTCACCGCGACGCGCGCATATACTGGTATTGTCATTGACCGTATCACCACTGGTACATTGACCTGATTCGGTCACATAGTCAGTCACTGGGCGATTTCCGGCCCCTGCGCCGACGCCATTGGTATCTTGACCCCATAGCATAAACTCAATCGCATGATAACCCGTCGTTACATTGGCTTCACTACCCCCAATTTCATTCATTTCTGCTAACAACTGAGGAGTGATTTCGCTGGTATCTTGCTTGATACTACCAACAGAGATGCTATCGCTCTTGATGATATTGTCTTGACTATTGTACTCACCTTCATAACCATCACTGACATAGTCAATCAGCGCTTCGTCAAGCGGCCAAGCATTCACCTGCCCTTCCCAGCTATCTATACTGCCAATTGCACGCTTATCATTGGCTGTAACGAAACCTTCATCAAAGCGAAAAATTTCAGTTTGCGAATACGGCTGACGCGCCGCTTTATAGGCAGCTTTTGCCGCATCAAGGTTTGCTTGTGTCGGGGTGGTGACGTAGGTTTCTACTGCAGTTTGTAGTATTTTGGCGGTATCTAAAGCGTCTTTATAAGCGGCATGCGCCATATTTGCATAACTGATGATCAACCTATCAGTGTGAGCTTGATCGGCAGCCGACAGTTTCGTATTATCTGCTAACTCTGTGTTCTGTACCTTTGTCTGCGTCTCAGCGTTAGTAGCGGTGTCCTCATTGGCTTGCTTGGTACAACCCGACACCATCAGTAACCCTGCAAGCGCAGCAGCTAATGTAGTAGGCAAAATATTACGGCTCATCACTGTGGTAATCGTCATACACATCCTCGAAAAACATAGCAAAAAAACTGGCTATGATTAAGTAGTTTTAATTTTATTGGTGGTACTACTAACTATAAATTATCTTAGCTTATTACATTAGATGTTTTTCACGCAAGCTAAGGCGTTCTGTTCCATAGTATAGTAATAGAAAATATCATAAATTATAAAGTTATTGATAATCATTATCAATATTTAATTTTATACTGGTAGCATTCTTTGATAATTTCTATTAGTAATAATAAAATAGGTATGTTTAAGGGAACTTAAATCCTAATCACTCTCATATTAACCATCTTTATAGACGATTATAATTGAAAAATAAAAAGTTGCTCTAAATTTAACGCATAAAAAAAGGCAAGCTTATTGCTCGCCTTTTTTTATTAAACTGTCCAATAAACACAGTATGCTTAATACCTACAATCCATTATGTAAAACTATTAATTAGTTTAGGCTCTTTGGAGAGTTAATGGTTAGTTCAACACGACGGTTTTGCTGACGACCATAGTCGGTATTATTGTCAGCAATTGGACGTGACTTACCATAAGCAACCACATTGATGCGGTTTGACGATACACCACGTGTGCTTAAGTAATTCGCTACTGAGTAAGCACGGTCACGTGACAGACCCATGTTATAAGACGCAGAACCTCTGCTATCAGTATGACCTGCGATATTGACTGTTGTTTGGTTATATTGATTCATCGTTGATGCAAGCTTATCAAGCGTTGGCTTGAAAGAGGAGCTCAAGGTTGCATCATCAAATGCGAAAGTGATATTACCTGGCAT
>JARIEH010000130.1 GCA_029256865.1 Psychrobacter sp. | reverse complement strand
GTGAGTTGTTCGCTTAACGCCTGTACATCAAGCATACCTAAGTTCAGCCCTTGTCCAGCGAGCGGATGGACTCCATGCGCGGCATCACCGATTAAGACTAAATTATCAGCAACGTAGCTTTTTGCTTGCTGCGCAGCTAACGGAAAGCTGGCGATGGATTCAATCTGATGGATAGCACCCAGCTCATAATTACTGGCAGCCGCCAATTTATCAGCGATATAGCGCGGCGACTCTTCTAACAATGCCAATGCTTGGTTGCGTGGTAGTGTCCATACAATCGATTGCCAATGCTGTCGATTGGTTTTATCTTCATCGGTGATATCAGCGAGCGGCAATAATGCCAACGTCCCAGTCGGTAGCATGGCTTGGCGAGCAGTCGCTTGATGCGGCTTGTCGGTTTGAATCGCACAGCAAATCGCTGTTTGATTATAATCAAGTGTATCTAATTCAATCCCTGCCTGCCTACGCACGAACGAGCCGCGCCCATCCGCACCGACTAACAGACGCGCATCAATAACCGCACCCTCTTCTAACGTCACGCGGTAGCCCTGCTCTGTCCCCAACCAATCCATGTCTACCAATTTTTGCCCAGCGCTGACGGTCAGATAGTCACTGACATCCTCTTCATATAGACGCTGCCATAATGCATATTCAATGACCGCTGGCTCAACCATGCTCCCAAGCATTTCTGCAGCACTGCTTTCACTATCACCAAATAATAGCTCGCCCATACCATTCAGTTGCCATACCTGCATTTGTGAGTAATCAGCCTTACGCCCAGATAGCGCAATTTTTTGCCAAGCGCCAACATCTTTGAGTAAGTTAATACTGGCTAGGCTAAGCGCATAAACACGGGCATCGCGCCTGCTTAGCACTGCTTGCCACCCTGACTCATCACGTGCAGGCCGTGCATCAATTAAGGTCACGGGCAGTTTGGCTTGCGCCAGTTTTAGCGCCAGCGTCGCACCAACGATACCGCTGCCAATAATGAGCGTATGGTTATTTGTCATAAGTTATCTCTCAATGTTAGAACGCTTATTTATCAATACTATTTGATCAATACTAGGATTTTAAGCCCATCGCATAATTAGCAACTAATGGCTTAATATTTGGCAATTTATCAAACGCAACCAAGGCTATATTGCGTGCCAGCTTCACTGCTGGATTGGAATGCGTAAAACCATGTACCACGGCATCACAGAAGCGGATGACGCGCTTTTGATCGCTTAGACGCGCTTTTTCATAGCGTTTTAATAACTGCGGATCACCAATATCTGCGCCCTTCAGTACTTGCGCACTCATCATCTGCGCTAACACATGCGCATCACGCATACAGAGGTTAAAGCCCTGACCTGCCACGGGGTGCAGTGTATGGGCAGCGTTGCCCATGATAACGCAGCGACCATCTGCCTGCTTGTCTGCCAGCACGCGTGTCAATGGATAAGCACCGCGGCGACCGGCAGCGACAAACTTGCCAGCCCGCTGACCAAACGCCTGCTGCAAAGTCGCCAAGAAATGCGCATCGTCATCTAGATATCTATTTTCTTCACCCGTTGGGCAAACCCAGACTACCGATCGGCGATAGCCATTTTGATAGTCATTATTGCCATCGCCTTCTGGATCGGTCAATGGTAGGACAGCAAGGGGTCCTGCCGGACTAAAACGCTCAATGGCGATGTGTTCATGTGGCTTATCCGTCTCGACCACGCCAACAATAGCGGTTTGCTGATAGTCATAAGTTGTCGTACCGATATCTAACAGCTGACGCACTGTAGAGTCGCGACCGTCACAAGCGACCAAGACACTGGCTTGCAACTGCTGCTCATGCTCCTCTTCACCATAGTAACTAAAGCTCAGCGTCACACCATCAGCTTGTTGTTGCACAGCGATAACATTGGCATTATCAATCAACGTAATCAGTGGCTGTTGTTGCGCAGCTAATAATAACTTACGTCCAAGCCACGCATTTTCCATGACTTGCCCAAATGAGTCGACTTGCTCTTCAGTCTTGTTCAACTGTGCACGCCCAAAGCTGCCCTGCTCACTGATTTGTACCGCATCAATGCGACAGGCATGACTTTGTAGCTCATTCCATAGCCCAATCTCTTGGTAAATCTGTACCGTGCGTCGTGATAAGGCTGTATTGCGGCTGTCTAAATAGTGGCTACGCGTACTATCATCATTTGGGCTGATTTTTGGATAACTCATCTTTTCGAGCAAAGTGCTGGCAATACCATGATGCGCAAGCAACAAGGCAAAAGACAAGCCCACGTGACCGCCGCCAGCGATCAGCACCTGCTGCTCGGTGATTGCTGCTTTTTTTCCTACATTCGATAAATCTAAATCATTACTCTGTATCATTATCATTCCTAATTATTGTCTCTATTATGATTTGTTTAGTTTGCTGACGATAATTGATTAATAGCCAATAGAAGCTACCTTTGTTTTATAATATTTATCATTTAATGAATGCTCTCTTCCTAGCTATCGGATGCTATATTCTAAACCATAGATTACCACAAATTGCCTATTATTCCGTGGCCTATACATTATGCAAAGCCTGTACCTAGTACTTTTAAGCCTTTATTACTGAGCAATCTGTCGATAAGTGATAAAAGCACAGATGAGCTAGAATCTTCCAAAACCAGCATAACGGTTGCAATCCCCATACAAAAACCAAGCTATCTAAGCCAGCCATGGCTTGAATTTTAAAAACAATCTACCATAATGAAGGCAAGACATTGATTTAGCATTATTCATAAAACCCATTATTATCTTACCGTTACTTTTGTCTCTACGATATAAAACAGCTATAGCCTTACTGACTTTTTTATTTTATCTATTAAGCCCGCTCACCTATTAAAACCTAGCAATACTATCGGGTACCTAATATAAGGATAATCGCTTGACTGACTCCATGAGCCGCCGTATAAAGTTTGAATCACTGACCCCTGCACAGCTTAAAACCGTGCTTGGCGAATATAATAATCACATGAAATACATTCAAGAACGTCTCAATATT
Organism: Psychrobacter sp.; assembly: GCA_029256865.1. The sequence goes on along the minus strand of JARIEH010000130.1, from coordinate 222 downwards.
AAAATAAGCCAACGTCAAGCCGACTTCTGTCTGAGCGGTGATATAAGAGATGTCGAGCGCGGCGAACATATTATATATAAGCTCGTTGATGAAGCACAAAACTCAAAAGATATCAGTGCAGCAGAGCTACACCTTATTATTCAATCAAGTATCTCGCGTGATGAAGACATAGAAGATGATGAGGAAATTACTGATGGTGAAAATAACGAAAACAACTTGGAC
>JARIEH010000156.1 GCA_029256865.1 Psychrobacter sp. | reverse complement strand
TCTTAATGGTGCTGAAGAGACATTTTGTGCGGGCATCGATTTGGGTGATTTAAACCATCCAAAAAACCAAGCGTTCGCATTTTGGGAGCTGGTGAAGCCATGGCAGAGCTTATTCCAACGCGTTTGTTTGGTTTGGCGTGATGTACCAGTTCCTGTCATTGCGGTATTAGAAGGCTACTGTATTGGTGCAGGTCTACAATTGGCATTGGCTTGTGATGTGCGTATCAGCCGTCCCGATTGCAAACTCTCTATTATGGAAGCTAAGTGGGGCTTAGTGCCAGATATGGGCTTGACTCAATCGGCGTTTGGTGTGGTGCGAGAAGATGTGTTAAAAGAGCTGGCCATGAGCGCGCGCATCGTCGAAGCCGTAGAAGGTGAGAAGTTGGGCTTGGTCAGTCATTGTAGCGAGACGCCATTAGCAGACGCTCAGGTACTGGCGGCTGAGTTTGCAGAGCGATCTCCTGATGCGGTGCTGGCCAGTAAACGCGTGATCAATGCCATGCATCAGCAGTCAGCTATCACTTTGTATAAAGAAAAAATGTGGCAATTAAAAATGATGGTGGGCCGTAACCGTAAGTTTGCTCTAAAAAAAGCAAAAGATGCCAGTGTTGAGTTTGCCAAGCGTCAGTTTCGGTAATTTTTTATAGTATTTTCTAAAGATAGTGTTTGCTTAAAGCCAGTCACTAAAAAAAGCAGCCAGTGTAATATCACACTGGCTGCTTCTATGCTTGTCTAGGTTTTCTATCTCATGCTTTATTTATTTGCCTTAACCTCAGCTTTTAGTTTATCCCAATATTGCTCATAAACCATCATAGCCTCGTCACCCACATCTGCTAAGAACTCACCTTGCTCTACCACTGCTTGAGGTGGATAAATAGTTGGATTGTTTTTTAGCTGATATTGCATTATTTTAAGTGCAGCATTATTTGGTGCAGCATATCCAATCTCTTCACTAATAATTTTGGCGTTCTCAGGCAGTAGTAAGTAATTAATAAATTGATGCGCAGCGTCTACATTCTTGGCGTCCTTAGGAATGACCAAATTGTCCATCCATAAGATAGCCCCTTCACTCGGGTATTTATAGAGTAGAGTGCTGACACCTTCATCATTAGCTATGATTGCTTTACCGTTATATGTCATACCTAGCTTGGCAGCGCTGGTAGCTAGATAAGAGGTGAGTGGCGCATCATCTTCATTGAAGCTTTCGATATTAGGTATTAATGTTGTGAGCTTGTCATAAGCAGCTTTAATTTCATTAGGGTTGCTGCTATTCACCGAGTAGCCCAGTGTCAGTAACGACATACCGAAGACATCGCGCATATCGTTCACTAACATCACTTGATTTTTGTATTCAGGCTGCCAGAGATTTTCCCAGCTATTTACAGTCTGCTGGTCGATAGCCGCACCATTGACGATGAGACCGGTACTGCCCCAAATAAAGGGAATAGAATACTTATTACCAGGATCAAAATCAGTATTGGTAAATGAAGTTTCAAGGTTTTTAAAATTACTTAGTTTTGACTTGTCTAACTCTTGTAATAAACCTTCTTTCGCCATTTTATCAACGAAGTAGCTTGATGGCATAGCAAGGTCGTATGGGTTGACGCTGTCGGCTGTTTTTAGATTGTCATACATATCTTCATTAGATTCGAACTTGATATAGTTGACGCTAATACCTGTCTCTTTTTCAAAACCATCAAGAATCTTTTGCGGCATATACTCTTCCCAATTATACAAGTTGAGCGTCTTGTCGTCTTTGGTTTTGCTACAGCTGGCAAGAGTGAGTCCAATAACAACACAAAGTAGTGATTTTGAAATAATTTTTATAGTAGTGTTAGTAGCAGCTTGTGATACTAAGCGATGTGAGGGTAAGTAAGACAAAAAATTTCTCCTAGAAATAAGATGAAAGTTACTCCATAGTACATGAGTTGTATGTATAGTTACAATGAAGAAACATTGGGTTATCAAAAAGCGTTTTAAATGCTGGTTTTATAGATATTGTCTATGAGCAACAAAGCATTATCCCTGCTATGTTTTATCTTATATTCAACAGATCCTAGTACTCCCATTTGTTATGCTAAAAACATGCCACTATTGAAATTCAAGTGGACAGTAAGATATAACATTGTCTGCTTGCATAGTCGCATGTAAATGCTGCACTATTGTCTTTGATGTTTTCTAAAAGCCAAAAATACTTAGCGGATCAATCATAAAATAATAAACCTAATATAAACAACATGGTCTGAAATATGTCTGCTCCTAATTCTTCTTTGCCTAATAAACCCCTTGCTTCTGAACGAGTGCGCTCAGCGGACTTGCCTGTTGCATGGATTATGATGCTGGGGCTGATCGTAGCAGTAGGGCCGTTATCTATTGATATGTATTTGCCTGCGCTACCGTCAATGGCAGAAG
>JARIEH010000058.1 GCA_029256865.1 Psychrobacter sp. | reverse complement strand
GGAAACTCCAAACTTGGACTAAAAGCATTAGAGCTACTGGTACAGAAAACGGGCTGGTCTGTTTTTTCGGACTAGAAGCGGTCACTCAATAGAGAAAAATTCAGCTTCAAAATGCCAATATGTATATAGTCGTTTTTAATAAGACAGTTAAAAATAACCACCGAAAAAAATCCAATGCCAAACGCTTACTTTAAGCGTCCAACATTGGATTTATAGTAATATAAATTGAGCTACTAGATGATTTATTCCTGATCTAGCTTATCAATCATATCTTGATACTTGTCCTTTCTGCTAGCAATCTTTGCGCGTTCTTCTTCTACATTTGCGATGAGTTTTTTGGCGACTTCTACGCTCTTATCGAAGGCTGCCAGTTCCATATCTACGACAGCTATTAACCTTTGAAGACTCATGGCAGCCGCTTTTTCTGTGACGCCAGTAGTAATTCCTGTGGCTTCGGACATAAAGTCTTCTCTGAGCTTGGTTGCCCACTGGAATATACCCGCTATCGTCATACCAGAACTGTCATCATCCTCGGACTTGTTTTTTTTATTATCTTCATCGGAATCGTTGTCTTTTTTAGATTGAGCATCCTTTTCAGACATATCTTCTTTGCTAGAATTATCGTCTGCGTCATCTGCTTCTGTTTCATAGTTATGATCAGCATTATAGTCGTCAAAATTACCGTCTTCATACACCACAGTATCGTCTTTTACCACTTCTACAGCCGTTACTGCCTCATTTTTTTTCTCAGTATTCTTGTTACTTGAAGTATTGTTTGACATAACTGATTATCCTGTTTGAATTTCTAGGTAAAATATATATACGCTCTATGTATTCTATATTAGGCTCGAGGATTTTTTTAGTCAATGTCTCGACATAAATCTACCTATTAATACCTACAGGAAAAAACATTTTGATATCTTGTTTAACAAGTTTAAAGGGCGATGTTATGAGGCACATGAATATCGACGCGAAGCTTAGGGAGGTCTTGTAGCTGTTGAGTCAGCAAGGGTAAGATTTCGGTATGCCAATCTAAAGAAATTGAATTCATTACATTCAATTCAGTGGTCGGATCATTTTGCGAACTACTAAAGAGAAGAGGGCGTGCCAGTAGCGCAACCCTGCGGATGCCTTGATACCTTATGAGAGGTATGAGCTGTTGCTGTAAATCAACCAATGAAGCATTTAGCCATTGAGCTCGCGCTGGGTGATAAGGATGGTCAGATACAACGAGGTTTGCGATATAACTGGGTTGATTGCCATTACTACTCACACCCAGACCCGCGTGCTCAAGGGTACGTTTGTGCAGTAAGCAGCTGCCGATCTTTAAGCTGTTATCACGACAGGCACGGTAATAGCACTGATAATTATCAGGAAATAATGTTTTTGTTCGCATTAATACAGGGTCTAGAAGGATTCCTGCAGTGTTCACTGGCAACACCAATATCTGTGCACGACTGTTCAATATAGGAGTATGGGTAAGCTCTAGAGTTGCCATCGTAAATATCCGTTTGAAAGTAGGGCGTTATTCAGCGCTGGCTTCAGCCTGCTTAGTTGCTTCAAGCTTAGCAATTTGCTCTTCAAGCAATGCGATCTGTTCAGCTTTCATATCTGTTAAGTCTTTACTCATCATGATTTGCTCAGCTGCCAGCTTTTCTTGTTCAGCTAGACGCTGCTGTTGATCTTCTAAGCGATCAATCTCTTCTTTGGCTAGACTATCGGTTGCTGGTAATGGCGCATTTAAAATAGCGGCCGCTTCGGGCAGTAGTAGGTCAGTCATTTCGGTCACTTGAGCGGTTACAGTATTACTCTCCCTTCTATTGGTATCATTAGAACGCTCTGTATTCTCTGTGATTACAGCAGACTGTGCAGCTTGAGTTTGTTCGGTTTCAGTGGGTATGTCTTTTGTCATTGCTGGTGAATTAGGTAGTGGGCGTGGCCAAAAAAAATAGCCAATAACGATTATTATTAATAACATTATCAGTGCAATTAGCGCTTTTAAGCCGACACTGGTGGACTTGGTTTTTGAGGTTTTGGTCAAGATAGGACGGGTTTTTTCGGAAAGCATACCATGTTCAATATAGGTTAGAAGCAAGGTTTTATACTATAGCAAACCCAACAACAAAAACCTATCTACTGATAGGTTAGTGCTCATTTTGAGGTGATACTGTTGAAGTATCAGCGGTATGGGTAAAGCTCGCTACGTTTTGAACTTAACGGTACCGCTAGTGCCTGTAGCCATTGCATCACGAGTCAGCTGATCTTCAAGATGGTTTTTAGCACTAATTTCCTCAGGATCGGGTCGACGTTCGCTATGATCGCATTGAGTACATTCAATATACTCGTCAGGCTCAGGCGTCACGACAGTGACCTGTACGATGGCATCTAAAGCCTGACATTTTGGACAGCGTACGCCAGCCAAAAATTGACGTTTAGGACGGGTAGATTGATAACGCATCAGCTGACCTCGCTATTTGGTTGGATATTGGCTGCCGCAGTATTTATATCAGAGTCGGTCATGCTAAAGCCGCTATGACGTAATAGCGCATCAATGCTGGCACGACGGCCACGGAAGTTTTCAAAGTTGGTTTTTGCCGGTAAGCTACCGCCAACCGATAAAATGGTGTCGCGGAAGGCTTTCCCAGTCATAGGATTGAAGATACCGTCTTCTTCAAACTTACTAAAGGCATCGGCAGACAACAACTCCGCCCATTTATAGGAGTAATAGCCTGCTGCATAGCCACCAGCGAAGATATGACTAAAACCATTGGCAAAGCGGTTGTAGTCTGGCGTTTCCATAATAGCGATATCACTGCGTACTGTATCCAGAGTAGTGAGAATGCCCTCATAATCAAGTGCTGGCGTGTGGGCATGAATGAGTAAATCAAACAGTGCAAACTCAATTTGACGTAACGTCTGCATGCCACTTTGAAAGTTTTTAGCGGCCAATAAAGCATCAAGCTTAGCTTTTGGTAGTGGCTCACCTGTCTCGACATGACTGCTAATGAGTGCAATGCCATCGCTCTCCCATGCCCAGTTTTCCATAAACTGACTGGGTAGCTCGACGGCATCCCACTCAACGCCATTGACACCAGCGACATCACCGACAGTCACTTGAGTCAATAAATGATGCAAACCATGACCGAACTCATGGAATAAGGTCAACACCTCATCATGCGTCAGCAGGCTAGGTTTACCGTCTAATGCTGGGGTAAAGTTACCCACCATGAAGCACACTGGCAGTTGCTGATAGCTGCTTGCATCATGATGATAGCGCGCTTGAAAACCACTCATCCACGCACCGCCACGTTTGCCGTTACGTGCAAACAAATCAAAGTAAAAGCCACCGAGCACTGTATCGTTTGCATCAAATAGTTGGTAAAAACGGACATCATCATGCCAACGTGAAACTGTTTGGGTCTCACCTATGGTAGTTTCATCATCACTTTGTTCGCGAACCTTGATACCATAGAGGCGTTCAACAATGTCAAAAAGGCCGTCAATGACTTTTGGCAGTGGGAAGTAAGGACGAATGGCTTCTTGCGATAAGCTGAACTTATTCTGTTTGACCTTTTCGGCAATATAAACATTGTCCCATGGTTGTAGTTCTGTAATGTCATAAGTATGGGCACATTCTTGTAGCTGCGCTAAATCTTCTTTTGCAGTGGGTGTCGCTTTGACGGCTAAGCTGCGTAAAAAAGTCTCAACCTCCGACACACTCTCTGCCATTTTGGTTGCCAGAGATACTTCAGCATAATTCTTAAAGCCTAACAGATGCGCTTTTTGTTCACGTAACTGTAAGATTTGACTCATGATATCAGCGTTATTGAGCGACTCACCTTTAGCATTGCTATGAGTGTCGAACTCTGAAGCACGGGTCACATAAGCACGGTATAGAGTCTCACGTAGCTGTCGATCCTCTGCATGGGTCATCACTGCTAAATATACGGGAATATTTAAACTTGCGACATAATAGGGCGTCGGTAGTGCATCAACCTCTGCTTGTGTGAATGTACCGTTAGCAAGCTCCCTAGCTTTATATTGCTTACCCGCATCCGCCAGTAAGGCCAGCCCATTTTCCGTTAATCCTGCTAGTTGCTCTGGCTCTAAAGGTAAGGCAAATGCTTGCGTGGCATCTAAAATATGGTCAGAGAAGGTTGCTGATAAGGTTGAAAGTTTACTTTGAATCTCAGCAAAGGTGTCTTGCTTAGCCTTAGGGAGCGCAACGCCTGAGAGCTCAAAACTCTGTATCGCAAGTTCGATAGCACGGGCACGGGCAGGTTCAAGCGCTGCAAAGAATTCTTCATCATTAACGATGGCTTGATAACGACTAAATAGTGGTTGGTGCTGACCGACGCGCGTGCCATAAGCCGAGAGCTTAGGTAACAGCTCGTGATGTACATGACGTATCTCGTCATTACTCATCACACTATTTAGATGCGACAAAATACCCCAACTGCGATCCAATGCCAAATTGATATGGTCAAAAGCAATCACATCATCCAACGCTTGCTGAGCGCTCATACCTGCTGCTTTTTTATTTTCAGACGCTGTTAGCTCATCTAAAAAAATATTGGCTTGATCAATAGCATGGTTTACTTTTACCTTTAAGTCGTTTGGCTCTGTAGCGGTAAAATCCACAAGGTGTAAATTCGAGGTTGAGTCAAAAGCAGTCATATAAGTATCCAATGATAATAAGGGTAAAGTTATGAAAATATCTATTATCTAAAATTAGGTAACATTTGATTTTTCAGGTATTTATTGTATTTGTATGTTGAATGAGTCGGCTTCTATATTAGTCAGTGCTTTCATAGAGGTTATTTAAAAGATGGGTATGGTAGGATAGGAATACAACCCAGAGACGGAGGAAGCCACTTTACTGTTTATCTTATTTTTTTATCAAAGATGATATATAGAGTCGTCTCAGTAAAAGAGAACGAGAAAAGATTTTACATTTACAAAGAGCCATCATTTACTTGCAGAATACCCCTACAGTTAGTAAGGTAAAATTGCTATGGTGATATTAAGGGTATAGAAAGTTAATTAAAAGTAGATCAAAAAATTTTATTAACGTTTGTACCTTAATAAAAGTGTTTATTAACAATAATGACTAACCAAAACACTGGCTATCTATAAAGGTGGCAAATTAAAATACATGATTGAAGGGTACAAGACATCCTATATGTGTTATTTTAACTGATGATGACTTCCCTAAAATCCAAAGATAATAAAATTAGGAGCACTATCTATGAAAGCAACGCTTAAGAGTTTACGTGAGACCAAAGTCAATCCAGCAGTCAGCATTTTTGTAAAAACTCATCGTGAGCACCCTGCTAATGAGACCGACCCTATTGCCCTAAAAAACCAGCTGAAAGTGGTTGAAGAGCGTCTTACTAACGAATACGACAAACGTACAGCGACGACTATCTTAGATAAAATTCATGCTAAGACTCAAGATCTAAATCATAATTATAACTTAGATACCTTAGCAATTTTTGCGAGTACTGATGATGTACAAATCGTTCGTATGCCTATCGATACCACAGAGCGTGTTGTAATCTCAGACAACAGCTTTGCTACCCGTGATCTAGTACGTGATATGGCGAGCGCTGTTCATTATTATACTGTGGTTCTTGGCCGTGATCATGCGCGTTTGATTGAGGCGTCTAACGATCGTGTTGTCAAAGAGTATCATAAAGATGATGAAGCGCAAAAGAATATGGAAAGCATTCCATTTCCTATCGAAAATAATAGCCTATATAAGACAGGTGATGGTGGTTCTGACCGTTCAGCAAATAACGAAGATAGCTATCTAAAAGAGTATTTTAATCGCATTGATAAGAGTGTACAAGAACTGTGGGGTGAGCATAAAATGCCGCTCGTGATCGTCGGTGATGCACGCAATATCAGCTATTATAAAGATGTCTGTGACCGTCCAGAGAATATCATCGCTTCTGTATCGAATATCACAGAACTTGAAGATGGTAGCGCTCAGCATATCATTGACGGTGTACAAGAAGCAGTAGAAGGCTATCGTACTTCATTGCACGAAGCGGCACTTGGTGAAATAGACAAAGCTCGTGGCGCAGAGATGTTGCGTACCGATTTACAAGAAGTGTACCGCTCGGCTTACCAAGGCGCTGGTGAGACCTTATATGTGCGTCGCGGTTACATGCAACCTGCCAAAATTGATGAAAAAGCGCAGACATTGATGCTAGCGGATGATCCAGCTGCAGAAGGCGTTACTGATGATGCCGTTGGCGAGATCATCGAGCACGTGATCCATAATGGTGGCAAAGTAGTCTTTATGCCGCAAGAGATGATGGGCAAAGATCAACCTATCGCTCTGGTAACTCGTTACTAATTATCAGCTCAAAGCTTATTAATAAAAAAAGTACCAAACAGTAAAAACAAAAGCATTGGCTCATCAAGAGTCAATGCTTTTTTTATGAGTTGTTTGACATGAGATTTGGCGTCGGTCAGTTTGCCGTTTGCTAAGTGTCTCGTTATCCTATAGTGCAAAAGCAAACTGTTTTTTAGGTATTATGTTATTTGCTACATGTTTAGCATAGCGATGGTCTATGATGGTCAGTAAGATAATAAGTAGGTTTTATACTATACTGCTAATAGTATCTGCTTTTAACCCTCCAACTTATGAACGCCAAATCTATGAATAAAAAAGAATCTTTTATATTGACCAGTTATAACATTCATAAAGGTATGTCGCCGTTAAATCGACAGGTCAAAATGCAAGGTATTGCGCAGGCGCTCGAGATTGTCGCGCCTGACATACTGTGTCTGCAAGAAGTGCAAGGACAGCATTTAAAGCGCAATTTACAATATAACGAGTATCCTGACCAATCTCAGCACGAGTGGTTTGGAGAATATCTGCAGCTGCAAAACAGTTATGGCAAAAACTCAGAATATGAAAACGGACATCATGGTAATGCGGTACTGAGCCGCTTCCCTCTAGATCCCAAACACAATGTCAATATAACGGTTAATAGACTGGAGCAGCGCGGGGTATTGCACTGTGAGGTTCAGCCGCCGGGTTGGGATATGCCAGTGGTCGTACTTTGCGCCCATCTAAATCTTTTTGAGCGCGATCGTATCAAGCAATATCAAGCGATTAGTGATTATGTGCGTAATGTCATTAGCCCAGAGCAGCCACTGATTCTGGCAGGCGACTTTAATGATTGGAAAAAGCTATCCTGTGACAAGCTGGCGAGTGATCTTGGGATGATAGAAGCGTTTAAATATTGTCATGGACAGCTATTACCAACCTTTCCAGCGAAACTGCCTGTATTGAGCTTGGATCGCATCTATGTACGCAATCTTTCGGTCAAAGATGCTTGGGTACATACTGGCAAGCCATGGTCAAAACTGTCTGATCATTTGCCGCTTAGTGCTGAGTTGGGTTTACTCTAAAGTATGTTCTCTGTTAGGGACATACTCATCTCTACGTAACATATAAATCCTAAACAGCCCTTTATTATCACTAAAACGACTGAATAATATAAGGATATATTACATGTCTCTATCTACTAATAACCAACAATTACCAACGACTCAACATGCCGTTCTGATTCGTGAGTTTGGTGAGCCTGATGTCATGAGCTATCAAGGGGGTGTTGCGATTCCTGAGATAAATAATGATCAAGTACTTGTAAAGGTCGCTTATGCAGGTATTAACCCTGTTGACTACAAAACGCGCCAAGGTAAAGGTTGGGGTGCAGACAGTATTCGTCAAGCAAAATTCGCTAATGATGAGCCAGCAATTTTAGGCTGTGATATGGCAGGCGAGGTAGTTAGTAGTAATAGCGATGGGTTTACTGTTGGTGATAAGGTTGCCGCACTCACCTTTGATGGTGGCTGCTATGCGGAGTATGTCGCAGTCGATGCCAAGATACTGGCCAAAGTACCAGAATCTGTCACACTAGAGCAGGCAGGTGCGCTCCCTTGTATCGGACAAACGGCGCTACAGTTTGTAGAGTTTGCCGATATAAAAAAAGGCGAGCATGTGGTGATGAATGCGCCAGCAGGCGGTGTTGGTCATCTGATCATTCAGTTATTAATGGAAAAGGTAGATAAGGATGATATCAAAGTTACGGTCATCTGCTCACCAGAAAAATATGCCAAGATTGATAGTCTCATAGATAAGAGCAAACTGACAGGTTGGATTGATTATACTAAAGAGGAATCATTCCCTGATCTGCAAGCTGATGTGCTGCTAGACTTAGTGGGTGATGATGCGGGCGTGCGTGCACTTGATGTCATGAAATCTGGTGGGCGCGTTAATGTATTACCAACGATTTGGGTCGATAAACTCAAAGAAGCTGGCAGCCAGAAATCTCTAAACGTTGCTGGTTATAAGGCTGAGCGTAGTGGGCAAGATATGGCTAGAGTTTTACAGCAAGTAGCAGAGGGGAAATTAAATTTACAGATTCAGCAGGTTTATCCGTTGTCAGAAGTCATTGCTGC
>JARIEH010000041.1 GCA_029256865.1 Psychrobacter sp. | reverse complement strand
TTTGATCATAGATACTCATCCCTAAGATATCTGCTGGCAGCATATCATTGGTAAACTGTACCCGATTAAATGACAAGCCAAGCAGCTGCGCCAACCCTTGTGCCAATGTGGTCTTGCCCATTCCTGGCAAGTCTTGTAGTAGCAAGTGTCCACCTGCCAGCACACAGCTGAGAGCCAGTTTCACCACTTGGGGTTTGTCCAATACCACTTGATTGAGTTGCGTCAGCAATTGCGCAACTTGGCGTTGATTGGTCAGGTAGTTCCTACTATCACTGACCTCAGAGCTTTTAAAAATAGCGGATGATTTTATCAATACCCTACCGTCCTCTGGCAATAAATCATAAGCGTTGCTTTCGCGCATATAAACTACCGAATTGTTTTGTGATAAACCTAAGGTGTATGAGAGCATGGTAAGTTAACAATACACTTTACCCGCCTCACTGCGCCAATGCGATTACTTATCGTCTGTAGCAACTGGTGCAGCCGCACGTAGGGTGGATAGGTAAGCAATCACGTCAGCGCGCTCATTGGCATCTGGCATCGGATCTGACAGCATTTTGGATCCTGGCATGGCTTTTTCAGCATCGGCAATATAAGGATCAAGCGTTTCAGCAGTCCATATCCAGCCTGAGCCTGTGAGCGCATCACTATAGTCATAATCTGCCAAGTCTGCAGCAGATGCGCCGTATATATTCATAAGCTGTGGGCCTTTTTTATTCAGTCCAGGCGTCAGCTGATGGCACTGAGCACAAGCATCGCCATAGATGATTGCCCCTTGATCAGCATTACCTTGAGTATATTCTGGCAAGGTCACAGGGGCACGATAATCTGCGGGTGTCTTCTCACAGGCACTCACTAAAAGCACTGCAATTAGCATACCACTCAGTCGTAACTTGATATTAATAGGCATAGTTATATATTCTTTAGGTTTTTTTGATGAAGAAGGATGCACTGATATAGGACAATCATAGCAGGCATGGCCATGAAAGTAAGCAGATAGCGATAGGCATTTATAGAGTAAGGGTAAGGAGCAAACCGCAGATGAGATTTTTATACTAGGACATGCACAGTGCTTTAAACCACATTGATGGTTTTGCTTGGTTCTTCAAAATAGTAACCTTGTAGGTAGCGCGCACCCACACTCCAGGCTATCGACATCGTTGCCGCCTCTTCTATATATGGCATCAACACATCGATACTTAGCTCGTTAGTACGATTGATCAGCGACTTAACCGTCTCTAGGTTCTCCACCTTGTCGATATGATCGACATAATTACGCGCTAAACGTGTCATATCAGGCTTTACAAACTCAGCAATTTCAATCGATTTAGCAGAGCTGCCGAAGTTATTGATACCCAGTTGACAATGAACGCCTCTTAATGCTGAAAATTGAGACTTGGCCACGGTTAAATGACTGGCCACATCTTGTTCACTAAACTGCAGGGTCAATGCTCCAGGAACACCCCCCACCGCTTTAATCAACTGACTGGCCACGTTGACCAGCTTTCTATCCAAGAGCGAAGCACTGGACAACTGTACCAGCAAGCGCGCTTCGGGATAATTTTTACGCACATCATTCAGGTGCTTACAAGCATTGATCAGTAGCCAACGGTCTATTTTTTCACGTAAATGATGTTTCTTAGCGATGCTCATGAATTGTTCAGGGGTCAATACCGTATTGTCAGCATCGTTCAATGGCAGGCGCAAATATACTTCAAAAAAGTCACTGCGATCATTATTGACGTCATAAATAGGCTGAAAGAGTACTTCAAAGTGATGGTTAGTGATGGCATTGACTAAATACTCAGCTAAAGCATTATCGTCATTAATAGCATGCTCACTAGGATCATATATATGGATGGCATCACCGCGGTTTGCGGTCTCAACTCTAATATGATTGATGGCTTCAACGGCACGTTCAAGCAGCACTTGGGGCTCAGCTGCGTTCGAGTCAATTTTTACGATACCAATACTGGCTGTAGTATTGGTGGTGCGCTTATCCACTTCGATGAGTGTGTCACTAATGCGCTGGCGGATACGCTCAGCTAAGGCTTTGAGAGCATCTGCCGTTACGTTTTCAACCAACACCGTAAATGCAGTGTCACTAAAGCGACTGATATGGGCATCTTTTAGCATCTCATCTAGCACTTCAGCCACTTGCTTGATAGTGGTATCGACCCCCTGCAGGCCCAAGCTACTGCTAATTTTACCAATGTTATCTAGTTGGATATATAGCAAGCCTGCCTTGCCTTTACCTTGCAGTACTGATTGGTATAGTGCTGCAAAGCGCTCTTCAAAGCCGCGGCGGTTATTAAGTCCAGTATGATTGTCTAGGCGCTCAGCTACTGCCAAGCGCTGAGCAATGTCAGCGCTGCTAGCACCACTTTGCTGAATGATTATTTGAGTAACTGGCTCGCCATCTAAGGTAGCGGCAGCTAATTGCAGCTTAGCCTCAAAGGTACTGCCGTCCAGACGCTGACTTTTGAAGTTAAATTCGACCTGCTCGCGGTTGCCTCTATCAAACTGGCGCAAAAAGCCCTTAAACTCTTTAATACTGTCTCCACCTGCGATCAAATCAATCACAGGCAGCCCAATGATATCATTCATTGATTCAAAGTTAAAAAGCTTAAGATAGGGATCATTCGCAAAGATATGGATACCTTGATCAATATAAGCGACGGCACTTTTAGAGTTTTTGATCAAAATATTGGCACGCTGCTCAGCTTCAGAAAGCACATGTTGCAACGTTTGCAGCTGACGACGGCAACGCAGGTTGGCGTGTTGCAGGCATATCGCCATCACTACTTGCGTTTCTTTATGTGCCAGTAGTGCTTTTACCATGATGCCATCAATGACCGCGGGCATGCCATCATCATTGCGCCCCGTGTTTGCCATCTCATCACTCATCAGGCCCACTAAAGGCAAATCAAGGCTCTGCTCTTGAACGATACCAACCACATCAGTAAAGCTCATATCGTAAGCGCGGCCAAACACTAAGACATCCCATCGCTGACGCAGTGACTTTAATAGCTCTTCTCTATCATCCAAAAACCCTAAATTAACTTCATCATAGTAAGCAGATAATAATCTAACCAGACGCTCAGCATAGAGCTGATCATCGTCTATCACTAATAAATTTAAGGTGGATTTGGTACGCATATCGGGCCTTTTTATTATTACCACGGATAATGTTTCAACTCGCAATGATAGCTGTCTACTTTTAAAGCCATCATTCTCTATTCTGTTAAATCCATTATACCTGAGCGGCTTTTTATTATCGAACCCATATTATACGGTAATGACAAATGACGTTATCAACTAACGACGGACATACTTGTAAGCATAGTGAGTCACTATGCCCTAAATCAGCTCCTTAACGAATAGCATTCCCTTAGATAGTATCAGCTATGCTTAGTTTTTATTGAGCACGGCCGCCTCGACTATCAAAGTAATACAGAGCATGAGCGCTACTCTATAGACGTGCAAACCCATACTGGCTAAATTCCTCACTATTAATCGAGCACTGCTGTAAACGCAAAGGCTCTTGAGTATCGTTAATACGCATCATCACTCTGTCTCCAGTTTGAAAGAGATAGGATGGTACTATGACACTATAGTCAGTTTGTAAATCTTCATCACCTGCCATAAGGAGGGCTGGGATAAAACTTTGGCTATCTTGGTTTATATTACCTCTATTGTCCAAACGTAGGGCACATGCGGTGAGTTCATGGCCGAGTACCTGCCACTCTACTTCGATAGGCTTGCTCTCGAGATTGAGCCAACGTACCATACCCAGCGACCATTTAAGCTTGCTGCTATTGTTTGGACGACACAGCAAAAACAAGCTCATCAATAACAGTGGCGGCACGATACCTTGCTTTGCCTCTTTGTTATTGCGTTGATTTTTATCTGTTTCAATAGACGTTGTAGATGGGGAAGTGGCAGCCACGGCAGGTTGATGTTTATGCATTTTGGTTAAGTTTAGCTGCCGCGTTAGCATCCTATCTTGGACAGCGGCTTGTTGCTGCACGATATCTTGCGCTGATAGCAGCTGCAGCAGCCTGATTTGTGATGTGGTATCTGTGTTATCAAAAGTCTCTACATAGAGCTTAGCCGTTTTTTGCGCTTTTTTGGCCCCTTGGTCGTTAGCAACTTGATCTTTAGTATCTTGAGCCTTTGCTTTAGGCTGCGTATCGTAGCGCGGTAACTGCTCAGTTGGCAGCTTTGCTGCATCAATCATGCTCATTAATCCGTGCCCACCTGCCACATGATAATGGATAGCATTGAAACCAGTAATGACCGTGGCACGCAGCTTAGGGCTGAGCTTGGCAGGTATGGTGGCCTGCCTGTCAATGTAACGGTGTTTAATGGCCATTAATACTTTACTGACTAACTGAGCTTCAATACTCTCATACCCACTCTCAACGAGCGCTTGTTGACGCTGTTGCAGATATACCGCTAAAGATTCAAGCTCAAAAAATAAGCAATGATGATATTCATCATACGGATTGATAAGGGAGTTTGCCGTCAGATAGACGGGCGGGTTACTGCCCTGCAAGTCCACAAAAACACGAGTATCACTTATGGGTTCTATGGTTGCATTGACTTGGGCTGACCATGAAGGTAATAACCGATGTATCAAGATGATATTGGCTCGGCGCATGGCACCTGTATTCAACAAGCCATTCAAACATATCTGCATATAAACTTCATGGATACTGGCCGCCTGGCGCTCAACTACCCGCTCGCTGAGATTAAGATGAGTAATGTTGTGCTGATGGGCTGAGTAATACAACCGATTAATCGTTTCCCATAAAGGCTTCTGAGGCGTTTCATATGTGACGGCTTGTTCATACAATAATCTTTGATAAGTAGCCAATGCCTGATAAATAGCAGATGCTAGTACGATAGGAGGCTTTTTTCCTAAAGAAAAAATCCGTCTCCAGCCTTTGACTGCAGAAGTGCGCTGTTGATACTCTAATCTCTGATTCTGTCGCCTTACAATGCCATCGTAAACCAGAATAGTTAAATAATATAACGATTTGACTTGCGCGCTATATTCTCGCTGCTCATTATTCAGCG
>JARIEH010000010.1 GCA_029256865.1 Psychrobacter sp. | reverse complement strand
TATCGGCTTTGAGGGCGGACTTACTTTGGTTTGTCTGCCTCTTTATATGTTGTGGTATGGGGTCGGAATATGGACGGCCTTGACGATGGAAGTGTCTCTTGTCATCGCTTTCTTAATATTTACTTTTGTTTTTACGCTTATTTTTGACCATATATTCACCCTACCACAGACAACTAAAGCGGTTGATTGCCCTACTTAATAAAGTATACAGCCACTCTTCTAGTAGTGGCTCGTTTTCGAATACAATCAATGAAATTACCTATCTAAGACAAGTCTTTAAAGTTCGCAACTGAAAGGCCCTTACTTATAAACTATACTTGTTGACTCATATAAAACCTCAACCATAGCTAAAACTATTAGGAGACATCATGGCTCGTTTACAAGATAAAGTCATCATCATCACTGGCGCAGCTCAAGGTATGGGCGAAACCCATGCACGCTTTTGTCTGGCAGAAGGTGCTAAGGTGGTCTTGACTGATATCAATGCAGATAAAGGTGAAGCCCTGGCCAAAGAGCTTGGAGATAATGCGCTCTTCATCCAGCATGATGTCACGAATGAAGATGATTGGACACAGGTTGTAAAACGAACCGAAGATAAGTTTGGTCAAATTGATGTGCTGGTCAATAATGCAGGCATTACCACTCACAAATCTATTTTAGATACCTCAGTAGAGAGTTATCGTAAGATTCTTGAGATTAACCAAGTCTCGGTCTTTTTGGGCATGAAAGCAGTCATTCCATCAATGATAGAAGCCAAACAAGGCTCTATCATTAATATCTCCTCGATTAATGGCTTGGTTGGCGGCGCTATCGGCTATACCGATTCTAAATTTGCGGTACGCGGTATGACCAAAGCAGCAGCACTAGAGTGTGCACCTCATGGCATTCGCGTTAACTCCATTCATCCCGGCGTTATTGCCACGCCAATGATTATGCAAGGCGATACCAAAGATGCGGTTGAGGCTTTTGCTAAAAGTATTCCTATGAAACGCGTGGCACAGCCAGAAGAAGTCAGTGGTATGGTGCTGTTCTTAGCATCTGATGATTCAAGCTACTCAACGGGTTCAGAGTTTATAGTTGATGGTGGTTTGACAGCTCAGTAACTAATTAAAAAACATGAGCAGTATTAATTTTAAGCTGGGTAAAATACCCAGCTTTTATTTTGAGCGCGCATAACAACCATGTCCCTCCATTTAAAGTTTTAAAAAGTCATTTGAAATCAACTCTTCAATCCCTGCTCTTTCGTGCGCTTTAAAGGGATAGCGATCTGCCATTATTATCCATTGCTTTGGCCATTCAATTATTTTTTTGGATATTATATTCTTGCTTAGGCTATTTTCGTCAGTCCTAGTCTCTATCAATAAAACATCGATGTCCATGGTGACTTTTTTTATGGGGGTCTGCGCTTCTGTTAAACGCTTTCTATGACAATCCTTTTCAAATCTTTTAAAAGTTTGCTGCAACTGCTGTAATGTCATCGCTGACGTTAGAGAAATATAGACACATTGATTGGTATAGTCAGGTTTCGGCTGCTGTACTGTGGCAGTAAAATCAGGATTTTGGAACGCGGTAGAGTGCTGTATCTGACCAAGCATAGCTAGGCTTTGACGTACACGCGGTAAGTAATTTTCAGCGTGATAGTTACTACCCAAAGCCAATAGTACTGCCGTCACGGACTGCGCTTGTAACGAATCAGGGGCACAAACTTTTAACGTTTCAAGATTCAATTCCGCCAGTTTTTTATGCATCATCGTCCTTGTTTGCAGCTGGCTCATCACCAATGGCTTTTGCATAACGAGTGATTTGAACGCCAACCGCATTTGCTTGAGTAATGGCAGTGGGTTTGGCAACACTTAATGTCACTTTATGACAAGCATAGTTAGTAAGCAACATATCAGCGATCTGCTCTACTAAATGTTCCAGCAATTGCGCTTGAACCTCTTGGCACAAACTACTAACGTCATCGCAGACGGCTTTATAGTTCAGCGCGTCATTAACATCGTCAGAAATAGCAGCACGGCTGATATCTGTTTCAAGGGCGATATCAATAAGCAACGGCTGCATGATAGCACGCTCCCACGCGTATACACCGATGACTGCCTCTACCGTTAAGCCTTTGACAAATACCACATCAGATTCGCTATGAAACATGATTTTAGCCTTATTTGTTAATTTTCAATCTGGATTTTAATGCTGGTTTTGCCATCAAGTTTTACTTACTTTGCTGCAAAACCTCTTCGCGCAAACGTTCAGCTTTTAACACCTTACTAGGACGATGACGCCACAAGTCAATGCTGAATAATAACAGACCGAGCCAAATCAGACCAAAGACTGCCAAACGGTTAAGGTCAAAAGGCTCTTTATAATAAAATACCGCTAAGAAGAAAATAAAGGTTGGCGTCAAATA
>JARIEH010000332.1 GCA_029256865.1 Psychrobacter sp. | reverse complement strand
TTGTGACGGTTTTCAGCCATTGTCAGGCATCATTTTCAGTGCTAGTATCAAACCATCACGGTCAGCGCTGTCAGCGTTACCAAACGGACATTCATTTAACGGATATTTACTTAATATTACCAAGGAGCTTCCATGCCAGCATTACGTCAAGATATTGATCCAGAAGGCTTATTAGAGTACTCAGTGGTTTATACAGACCGCGCTCTCAATCATATGTCGAAAGTCTTTCAGCAAGTCATGAAAGATTTATCGAGCAATTTACAAGCCGTCTACAACGCTGATGCAGTGGCCATTGTGCCAGGCTCTGGTACTTATGGCATGGAAGCGGTTGCGCGTCAACTGGCGAATGATGAAGACTGCCTGATTATCCGTAACGGTTGGTTTAGCTATCGTTGGACGCAAATTTTAGAAAAAGGCAAGATTGCCAAATCATCTACGGTATTGACTGCCAATCGTGAAGAGAGTGATACACCAAAGCCGTTTTCTCCAGTCGCTATCGATGAAGCGGTTGCCAAAATCAAAGCTGAAAAACCAGCCATCGTTTTTGCCCCACATGTTGAAACCTCATCAGGTATCATTTTGTCAGAAGACTACATTAAAGCGTTAGCAGATGCTGTACATAGCGTTGGTGGTCTGTTGGTTATCGACTGCATCGCTTCAGGTTGCGTCTGGCTAGATATGAAAAAACTTGGCATCGATGTGATTATTAGCGCGCCACAAAAAGGCTGGAGTAGCACCCCAGGCGCTGGTCTGGTGATGCTAAGCGCTGAGGCAGTCAAAAAAGTAGACAGCACTGAGTCTGATAGCTTTAGCTTGGATCTTAAGCAGTGGTTAAACATCATGCGTGCCTTTGAAAATGGCGGTCATGCTTATCATGCGACCATGCCAACAGACAGCTTACGTCAGTTCCGCGATACGATGATGGAAGCCAAAGAAATCGGCTTTGATAAGCTATGTGAGGCACAGTGGGAGCTTGGCAAGCGTATCCGTCAAGTGCTTGCAGACAAAGGAATTGAAAGTGTGGCGGCTGAAGGGTTTGAAGCACCAGGTGTGGTGGTTGCTTATACTGACCGTGACGACATGCATAAAGGCAGCGCATTCGCTGAGGCTGGCATGCAGATTGCCTCAGGTGTGCCGCTTAAAGTCGGTGAGCCAGAGAACTTTAAGACTTTCCGCTTAGGTCTGTTTGGCTTAGATAAACTCACTGATGTTGAGGGTGCCGTACAACGTTTTGAGTCGGTTCTTGATAAAGTATTGGCTAAGTAATAGCAGTAATAAACACTGCTGACAGAATAAATAAACATACTGAGCTCATAAGCTCAGTATTTTTTGGCTATTTATTATGTTTTATTATATAATGTATTTTTATGAATCGAATGTATGCTAAAAAATACAACGAATTTAAAACCAAACACTGGTATATCAATAAATTAAAAAGCAGGCTAGGTGAGACCTTATGAGTATACAAATAGACTGGCAAGCATTTACGCCGATCTCTTTAGTAGGTGGCATGATGCTGGGAGTAGCGACGATAATTTTGCTACTGGGCATTGGACGTATTGCGGGTATTAGTGGTATTTTCTCTAGCCTGCTTAAACCCAAACGCGTAGAGATGTGGCAGGTATTGTTCATACTTGGCCTCATCGTCTCGCCATTGCTCTATAAGCTGGTACGGCCGTTACCTGATGTAGAAGTCAGTACTTCCTTGCCCTTGCTCATCGCTGCAGGCTTGCTGGTGGGCTTTGGCACGCGCTTGGGCTCAGGTTGTACCAGTGGTCATGGTATCTGCGGTAATGCGCGCCTGTCTCCACGCTCGATGGCGGCGACAGTGACCTTTATGTTTTTTGGCATTCTCACCGTTTATATCGGTCGCCATGCCTTGGGATTGATATAAATCGCGTGCATGATTTATAACATGATAGTCAATAAAAAATAGTGATAGTGAGAATGAACATGCTAAAAAATAGTATTGGATTACTAGCAGGGTTATTATTCGGGTTTGGATTGCTGATCTCAGGCATGACGGATCCTGTTAAAGTGCAAGGCTTCTTGGATGTGTTCGGTGCATGGGATATCTCCTTAGCACTGGTGATGGGAGCTGGCTTGGCAGTCGCCATCGTTGGTGTGCAGTTGGCTAAGCGTCAGCAGAGCAGTTGGATTGGTACATCCATTGATATGCCAACCAAGACTGTCATTACGAAGCCGCTCATTATCGGGGCGATGCTATTCGGTATCGGTTGGGGCTTGGTCGGTATATGTCCAGGTCCTGGGATTGTGCTGCTAGGAACAGGTCAATGGCAAGCGTATGTGTTTATTCCAGCGATGATTCTTGGTATGTTGGTTTATCAATGGTTTGAGCCTAGACTTAGTTAGGTTGATTTTGATTAATAAGAAAGCAAACAAAAAGGTCAGCCTACATTTATTAGGCTGACCTTTTTTATGACTGTCACTTAAGCTATGGGTTAGGTAGCACTTGGAGTGACTTTAGGCGTTTCATGTGCCATTGATTTGGCAGCTTGACGCAGTTCAAACTTCTGTACTTTACCAGTACTGGTCTTGGGTATTTCAGCAAAGATAAGATATTTAGGCACTTTAAATCCTGCCAAATGCTGTTTACAATGCTCAATCACTGCATCGCGCTGCAAGGTGTTACCTTCATGAATTTCGATAAAGGCCACGGGTACTTCGCCCCATTTATCATGCGGAGCGGCGACAACGGCACAGCTTTGAATGGCAGGCATTTTATATAAGACGTTTTCAATCTCAATACTAGAGATGTTTTCCCCACCTGAGATGATGATATCTTTGAGTCTATCCATGATTTTGATATAACCATCAGGATATTTGACACCGAGATCACCAGTACGGAACCAACCATCAGCAAATGCCTCTTCGGTAGATTTTCGGCTTTTGAGATAACCTTTCATGATCATATTGCCGCGCAGTGCCAGTTCGCCCATCTCTTCGCCATTGGCATCTACAGGCTCGGTAGAACCTTGTCTTAGAACTTCAAAACCAGTCATCAAATGCGATCTTACGCCTTGACGAGATTTCTTTTGTGCGCGGCCACTAACGTCAAGCTCATCCCATTCTGCTTGCTCAGCACACACGGTGACTGGGCCATAAACCTCGGTGAGACCATAGACGTGGGAGATATGAAAGCCCATGGCTTCCATTTCTGCCAGCATGGTTTCAGATGGCGGTGCACCCGCAACCCAGCCTTTCACCTGATGTTCGATGGCATCTCTATACTCAGACTTGCCGCCCGCAATCATATTATGCACGATAGGCGCTGCGCAGTAATGACTCACTTTATGCTTGGCAATCAGTTGCAAAATCAAATTGCCATCAATCTTACGCAGGCAGACATTGGCGCCCGCGCGCTCAGCGATGGTCCATGGAAAGCACCAACCGTTGCAATGAAACATAGGCAACGTCCACAAGTACTGCGGATGCTTGGGCATGTCCCAATCTAAGATATTGGAGACGGCATTGAGCGCCGCGCCGCGATGATGATAAACCACGCCTTTTGGCGTGCCAGTAGTGCCAGAGGTATAATTGAGAGAAATGGCATCCCACTCGTCGATTGGCTTTTCCCAATTGTCCAAACGGTCTGAGCTGGCGATGAGCTCCTCATAGGTCATTGTGCCAAAGCGTTCAACATCAATGGCATCATCTGTCGCATGAATTACGATTAAATTAGGGAAAGTCTCATCGATAATTTCTGCAAGACTGGCAAATTCGCTGTCCATGATTAAGACTTTGGCTTCAGAATGCTGCACACAAAAGGTGAGAGCATTGATATCCAGACGCGTATTCAAAGTACAGAGGACGCCACCTGACATCGGCACACCAAAGGCGGCTTCTACCATAACGGGGGTATTGGGTAACATCACGGCGACCGTATCGTTTTTATCAATGCCTAATTTGCGCAGACCATCGGACAATTGGCGACAACGGGTATAAGTGTCTGCCCAGTTTTGGTTCAGATTGTTATGCTCGAGATCGTCATAGATAATCGCCGTTTGATCTGGATAAACCTCTGCACTGCGGATAATGAAGTCAATAGGGGTCAATGGTTGATAGTTGGCAGCGTTTTTGCCAAGACCTGTATGAAAGTCGGTCATGAAGATAGTCCTTTATCGTATTTTACTATTTGGTGAAGCAGCTACAAACTGATGAAACGTTTGACACACTGTAAACATTAGCCCATTCATTATAGACAAAGATATCTAAAAAGTAAGCCTATTTTGTGACGTTTACCTAATTGGGTGGTATGAGCAAGAGAAATTATCCCTATAATGTTCACTCATCAGTCGTTTGTCTGCGTAGCTGATGATAATAGCGGTGTGTTAGGATAGATTCAATATTAAATTTCGAGCTATTTATAGAGCGATAACCTATTAATTCATAAGGAAGATGATATGACCGCCAGCCGCACTGCCAATACCATTGAGACTGCCAGCACCAACGAGCACTACCCGCATTTATTTGAGCCGCTCGACCTCGGCTTTACCACACTTAAAAATCGCATGGTGATGGGTTCGATGCATACGGGGCTTGAAGACCGTTTTTATAATTATGGCAAGCTGGCGGCCTATTTTGCCGAACGTGCGAAAGGCGGCGTGGCGATGATGATTACCGGTGGTATTTCACCCAATCGT
>JARIEH010000254.1 GCA_029256865.1 Psychrobacter sp. | reverse complement strand
ATGGTACTGTTAGGTGCGATTTATGCGGTGCAGCTTCAGCTTATCGGACTTGAGCTTGGGCTTATCATTGGTATGGTGGCGGGTATTGCCAGTTTTGTGCCTTATTTAGGTTTTGGTATCGGATTTGTGGCGGCGATTACTGCTTGTCTGTTTCAGTTTGGATTGAACTGGACGTATTTATCGTTAATTGTCGGTGCCTTTTTAGTAGGACAAGCAGCAGAGGGCTATGTACTACAACCGTTATTACTGGGCGATAAGATTGGTTTGTCGCCACTGTGGGTAATCTTTGCAGTATTGGCAGGTGCCAGCTTGTTAGGCTTTGTTGGTATGCTTATTGCACTCCCAGTCTCTGCAGTACTTAATGTATTATTCCGTCATTTGTATGACTATTATCTTAATAGCGACTTCTATAGAGGTCGCAAACAGTTTGATCTATTTGAAGAAAAATGAATGTTTTTTGCCTTAAGTAAATGAGATATAGCAAATAAAGATAAGCCAAATGGCGTCAATATTTAGGGCTTACGATAATGAGACGTGATTTAAAGTAAGATATTAACGGTAAAAGACTTGTCAGTCATTTTGTAAGTATGGTATATATAGGCGCAGTGCTTATTATGCTAGCAACTACTGTATTGGCTCTCACTGAGTCATATAGGTATGGACGATAAAATACAATATAAGAATGTTTATACGTTGTTGGTTGAAAGTGCTGTAGATAAAGACCACAAGTTTATATAATAAAATTTTAAAATTGGTTTGAAGTTTGGCTTTTTTATTTCATTGTATTACTTATCTATTGTATTACGCGAACCGAGTTGATGATTCATGGCAGAAGCGCAGCTAAGTCTCAATCTGGACATCAAGCATGATGCGAGTCTCAGTGACTTTTCCGGTCCAGGTTGGATGTCAATTATTGATGCAGTGCGACAGTTGCATGTCGGACTGATTCGTCAACTATACCTATTCGGTAGCCCTGCTACTGGCAAATCTCACCTTTTATCTGCTATTTGCGAATCGTTTCTGGATATGGATAAATCAGCGATTTGCTTGTCACTCAATGAGCTCATACATACTGATGTCAATGTATTGTCCTCTTTAGAGAACTTTGATGTCATCGCTATTGATGATATAGAGGTGCTCGAGCATAGCGCCGAGTGGCAAGAAGCTTTGTTTCACCTGATTAATCGTAGCCGTGAAGGGCAGCGTCAATTAATATTTGCAGCCAATAAGCCTGCCGGTGAATTGCCTTTCCAGTTAACAGACCTACTAAGCCGTTTGTCACAAGCACCTGCTTTTAAAGTGCCAAATGGTCACGATTTGGCGGATCGCCAAGCATTACTACAGTCTATTTTACGTCGGCGTGGTTGGCAGTTTGATGAGCGTATTATCGATCACTTACTCAATGATGGTCCGCACCGCATCGGCGCAATGATGGAAGTACTCAATTATATTCAGCCGATGTTTTCTAATCTTGGACGTAGTAATATATCTAAGGCTGTTATTAGTGATGCCTTGCGTACTATCGATGAGCAGACACTGGTCGCTGAACTTGCTGATATCACTCAGGAAACACAAAATGACCATAAAACGGCCAGCCATGATAATCATACGATGTCGTTAGATTTTTAAGCACTTTGAATGTCAGTTAAAAAGGCTTAGAGGCAACATCCAACACCTTTCTTGCCAAACTTGCTTAATATAGAACCCTCACTATAGAACCATAGACTCTCAACATCTACATAGATAGGATATCTCATGAAAAAACCTGCCTCTTTGCTCAAAAAGCTAGCCACTACTACGCTGTTAATTGGCGCAAGCTCAATATCAATGCTTTCTCATGCAGCAGTGACTCTGCTGATTGATGACAATATCAAAGTGACTGCCATTAATGGTCAAGAGCTCAAACAAAGCCTCTTTCAACCATTGACGAAAGAGTTTACTTTGCAGCCAGGTAAGCATGTTATTACTGCTAAATACGATCGTTTATATAACTTGCGCCATGATGAACATGATTATCTGCGTTCAGGAAACGTCAGTGTAGCGGCAGAAATGATGGACAATCAAACGTATCGCCTAACGATGCCTAACCAACCAGAAGAATATACGGCAGCAAAAGAGTACGCAGAGAGTCCAACTCTAGCCATACAACAAGGCAATACAGTCATTGCAAGTCAGAAAAGCGTCTCTAGTGGGGGTGGTTTATTTTCAGGACTAGGTAATGCACTTGGCGGTGTATTCAGTGGCGGTGGTGACGCTCAAATTCAAAATCAGCGTGCGATTGCTGCCCTAGATCAATCATCAACAACCAATCAAACAGTCGTGACCCAAACCTCTAGCACGACGGCTTCTGCAACTACCTTAGATCAGTTTATGCAGCTGTGGCTCAAGGCTACTCCTATTGAACGTGAAAAGATTCGTCAATGGATTCAGCAGTAGAAAGTTGGTTTTGCCAATGATGTTGAATTGAAGCGATGGCGAGTAAATACTAAGCAATAAAAAAAGCACCTTAATAAGGTGCTTTTTTTATTACTTAGTATTAGACGTATTAGAGATGAGGTTTTAAACCAAACAATAATTCATTTAATAACAGGCTATTGATGTCTGGTTATTAACCTAAAAAAGCGTTGTACATCCAAACCAGCTTTTCTTGCTGTTGTACATAGTCGTCGACAAGATCAGCAGTACCTTGGTCTTCTGCTTTTTCTGCCAATGCTGACACTTCACGCTGCTCTTCGATCAGCGCTTGCAGCCCACTGACCGCACCTTTCATACAAGCATTGCCATCTTTGACATTTTTATCTTCTTGAATACTAGTATGTTGTGCGAAGTCACTATAAGCATGTAGAGGTGTGCCACCTAACGTCAAAATGCGCTCAGCAATTTCATCAATCTCTACTTGTAGGTTGGTGTACAGATCTTCAAACTGCTGATGTAGTGAGAAAAAGTGTTCACATTTCACGTTCCAGTGATAACCACGTACGTTGATATAGAAGATATGATAGCTTGATAGCAGACTGTTTAGCTTAGTGATTACTTCGCTCATATCTGCTTTTTCTAGTCCGATTTGATTAGTAGCATTATTGGTATTACTCATAATATTATCCTTATAGTTTGAGTGTTGTTATAAAATATTAGTTGAAGAAGGTTTGCAGTGTAGCAAGTCAAAAACTTTATTACTATGTTCATTAATATAATGCAGCCTTTGAACCTTATAAAGTAACAATGTAAATAAATAATAATGTAAATAAGGGCTGAGTTCTGAGTTAACAAAAAAATTATTAAGTCGAGCTTCATTTAATTGGATTTTATTTACACAAACTTAATCTTTTAAAGCCCTTCTTTCAGTACTTGTTATTATAGCAAATCATCATGCATAAGTTAATTTTGATAAATATAATATTATGATTTATTTTTTAAACCAATACCTATCAAGCTGCTTTTTTTGTGCTTATTAGACTATAAAAAGAGACTTACCATGCATTATACAGGTGGCTGCAAGTTTTCAGGGTTTAAACCTTTAACGGGAATGACTTCCATTAAGTGCTGGCGTACCGTATCGATAGGAAATTTTTGTGCTTTTAGGCGTTTAGGGACAATCTGACTGCCTTGTTGACCCTTCATCTCAAACATCATAAAAATATAGTCCTCAGTCTCATCCCAACTTTTCACTGCTGTCCAAGGAATTACTGCTTGTTGGGTTGAACCTGCGCGCATCTGCATACCGCGCATTTGCGGATTTTGCATAAGATCTGGTTGGTTGACTGGCATTGCCATGACTAAGCCGTGTTTTTGCACCCCCAACTTCATCTGACGCATCTCATCGGGCATTTCCTGCTCAGCGACTTGTTTGTCAAACTCTCTTTTTACATACCATTTAAAACCAAGCGTACGAACTAAGAGGTAAATCACCACTGATGCCAACATTACCCAAAAGATAATCGTTGAATAGCCTGTGACAAAGACCAGTCCTGCAATTGCGAGTACCACAACTATTGCCATAATGATCCATTCTTTTGTCTTAAGACCAGATAGACCAAAAGAAGGACTGGCACTGGCAAATAGCTCATATTGTGCTTGGTGAAATTCGGCCTCGGTTAGATTTAAGGCAATCGGTTGTAGGGTATAAGGGTACAAGGCCATAAAGGTTTCTCAGATACTCAATTGAAAAGCGCTAGGCGTGATGAGTGATGTCATGACTAGCTAGAAGTGAATTAGAAGATATGCGCTTATCTTACCGAAAAGTACCCCTAAATGAAACAGATAACCATGGCGTTTCACTTATTAGCTTTTATTTGCAGCATTAGTAAACATATCTACAGTCCATCTGACCTAGCAGCGCGCTTTAAATGTAAAAAGAATTGTATGAAACTAATGCGTATCAGGGCGTTATTGACAGAGTATGAAAAACCAGAGTACCAAAAATCAAGATAGCAACGCGTGAAAACCCATTAGAAACATGGTCAAAACTGCTGGGTCTTGGTATCATAGCAGCGAAAATATCCTTGTACGACCCGCTTAGGAGCAAAGCAAGGATTTAGGGCTAAGTTGAGCCTTACTCCTTTACTATTATTATCTTTTGTTTAAATTCCTTATTCACACTCAGCCCTACAGGCAAATACTATGATCGATCCAAAACTATTACGCGGCGACTTAAGCGAATTACAGCAGCAATTGGCCACTCGTGGTTACGAGCTGGACATGAGTTTTTGGCAAACCATCGAAAATGAGCGCAAATTGCTACAAGTGAAGACAGAAGAGTTGCAGTCACGTCGTAATGCGGGTGCCAAACAAGTGGGTGCGCTAAAAAAATCTGGTGAAGATGCAAGTGAATTATTGGCAGAGATGCAAAGTGTCAGCGGTGAGATTAAAGCGGCTGAAGACGAGCTGCGCACCCTACAAGAGTGTATCACTCAAGCTGCTTTACAAATTCCGAATTTGCCAGCCGCTGGTACGCCAATAGGTAATTCAGAAGAAGATAACCTAGAAGTACGCAAATGGGGCACACCGCGCGCGTTTGACTTTGAGATTCAAGACCATACTCATATTGGTGAGACTTTGGGTATGCTTGATTTTGAAGCGGCCGCGAAGATTACGGGTAGCCGTTTTAACGTCTTAAAAGGCCAGTTAGCGCAAATGCACCGTGCGTTGATTCAATTTATGCTCAATGTCCATACCATCAAGTATGGCTACACTGAGACTTACGTGCCTTATATCGTCAATTCTGAAAGCTTAAAAGGTACGGGTCAGTTGCCTAAGTTTGAAGATGATTTGTTTAA
>JARIEH010000090.1 GCA_029256865.1 Psychrobacter sp. | reverse complement strand
CAGTTACAAGGATTAAATATCAGACGACTGTCAGCCAAAGAGGAGGATTTGAGTGCAAAAAGCACTAGGGATACAAATGTACATGAGAATTGTTGTGATTGGTCGTTGATGTCTTGCATCAAACATTGTTATTTGTCAAACTGGAGTCCAAAAGTTATCTATCATGGAAGATTGGTATGAGAGAGCTTGCATCGTTTGAGACTGCTACCTTGTTGCTCATGAGGATACCTGCTTAATAGTAGAATGCTACTAGCCAAAGTTTCAAAGTTTTTGAGTATTCAGCATAGAAAAACAGCAAATACGCTTGTGCAGGAAATAATAATTAAAAAAGGAATTTATTATGACGCAACCTTCATTTCCCATTTCGGCTGAGTTTGTTGCTGCCGCCAATACCACTCCTGCAAAATACATCGAAAATTACCAAAGATCCATTGCCTCCCCTGAAGCCAATGAAGCTTTTTGGGCGGAGCGCGCCGAGCTTATCGACTGGATAAAAAAGCCCACTAAGATCAGCAATGTGAACTATGATTTGGACGATTTTCGTATCAAGTGGTTCGAAGATGGGGAGCTGAATATATCCGTCAACTGTATAGATCGCCACTTAAAAACCAATCCTTATAAGCCAGCCATTATCTGGGAAGGAGACCACCCCTCCCTGCATAAAATCATCTCCTTTACAGAGCTACACGCTGAGGTTTGCCGACTCGGTAATGCCATGCGCAAGCTTGGCGTTAACAAGGGCGATCGGGTGACGCTATATATGCCGATGGTACCTGAGGCCATGATAGCCATGTTGGCCTGTGCGCGTATCGGCGCTGTACATTCCGTGGTATTCGCTGGGTTTTCTGCTGAGAGTTTGGGTAGCCGCATCATCGATAGTCAGTCCAAGCTTGTCATCACTGCTGATGAAGGTTTACGCGGCAATAAGCACACGCCACTTAAGGTTAATGTCGATCGCGCCTTAGATATGGATGGTACTCAATGTGTTGAAAAAGTCATTGTAGTACATCGTACGGGCAATTCGATTCCGATGAGCGGTCGCCGCGATGCTTGGTATCACTCTTTGGTGGCTGGCGAGTCGGCAGAGTGTGAGCCTGAGGTGATGAATGCCGAAGATCCCTTGTTCTTACTGTATACCTCTGGCTCGACGGGTAAACCCAAAGGCGTGCTGCATACGACGGGCGGTTATATCACTTATGCGCTATCAACCTTCCGTGATGCATTCGATATAAAGGAAGAAGATGTCTACTGGTGTACAGCTGATGTCGGTTGGATCACGGGTCATACCTATTCTACTTATGCGCCATTAGCCAATGGCACCACGACACTGATGTTCGAGGGCGCACCAGATTATCCAACGTGGGCACGGGTTGGACATATCATCGATAAACATAAAGTCAGTGTGTTATATACCGCACCCACGGCTATCCGCTCGATGATGAAAGAGGGCGATGCTTTTGTCCGTGAGTCTGATCGCTCAAGTCTGCGTCTGCTTGCTACCGTTGGCGAGCCTATCAACCCTGAGGCTTGGGATTGGTACTATGAGGTTGTTGGCGGCGGCAAGTGTCCGATAGTAGATACGTGGTGGCAGACTGAAACAGGCGGTATATTGATCGCTCCCATACCAGCTACGGTGGCACTCAAACCCAGCTGCGCGATGAATCCTTTGTACGGCATCATGCCCGAAATCGTGGACAGCGATGGAGACGTACTAGAAGGTCTGGCTGAGGGCAACTTGGTCATTCGTGGCAGTTGGCCTGGGCAGATGCGTACTATTTATAATGACCATCAGCGTTTTTTACAGACTTACTTCACTGAATACCCAGGCTACTACTTTACGGGAGATGGCGCCCAGCGTGACGAGGATGGTCATTACTGGATCACAGGGCGGGTGGATGACGTACTCAATGTCGCAGGCCACCGCTTGGGCACTGCAGAAGTCGAGAGCGCAATAGACTCCCATCCTTCGACCGTTGAGGCGGCAGTGGTTGGTATGCCACACGAGATTCGTGGCATCGGTATTGCGGCTTTTATTATTCTCAAGATGGGAGAGGTCGCAAACGAGAGGCTGAAGTCTGAGCTAAATCGTCATGTGCGTGCGGAGATTGGCCCGATTGCCAACTTAGATGCCATCTATATCGTTGAGGGTTTACCAAAAACCCGTTCAGGTAAAATCATGCGCCGTATCTTACGCAGTATTGCAGCAGGGCAGTATGTTGGTTTGGGTGATTTATCAACCCTTGCAGACAGCTCGGTCATCAATAAGATAATTGAGGTAGTCAAAGCCGAGCATACATAATCTAAGCCATTAATAATTCTCAATACTGGCTGCTATCGTTACTTATTAACAGCCACAAAACTCACAAAAGTCATGCTGTTTTTAATAGCATGACTTTTTATTATGATGATATTCAATAATAATAAAAGCGCTTCTTTATACTGCATGTTTTGCTTAGATCTTTGCTTAATAAACGCTCTTGCTTATTATTGTCAACTCTTTTATAAGGCTTATTATTACTATGACAGATCACTCTTTGTCCACTGCTGATACCCACTCAACACAGATCGCTATCATCGGTGCTGGTTTGACAGGACTGTTTACCGCAACTTTATTGGAGCGTGCGGCAAATCAACATAACGCTAAACCACATACTGTAAAAATTACTATCTTTGAGAAATCAGCGGGTGTTGGTCGTTTGGCAACACGTTATCGTAGCGATAACACGACTCAGAAAAACTGGCAGTGGGCATTTGGAGCGCAGTTTTTTACCGCAAAGACCTCCAGTTTTCAGCAGTTTATTGCACCTTGGCTCGAGTCACAGCTCATTCAGCCGTGGCGTGCGCAAGTGGTCGATTTAAAGCCAGCGAATATTAGTGGCCAATCCCCCGAAGTTCAGCAAAAGGAGCAGTGGGATGCGACGCAAGCGCGCTATATCAGTACGCCAAAAATGACCAGTTGGGGGCGAACATTGGCCAAAGAGCTAAAGCATACCACCATCAACTTTAAAACCCATGTCGCACCGCTGGCTCATGGCACAAAAAACCAAGTCAATAATAAAACCGAGCTATTTGATGAAAAGGGAGACAGTTTAGGCCATTTTGATTGGGTAGTTTGCACAGCACCAAATGCTCAAGCCGTAGAATTAATGGCAGATAGCGGCTTTACTGAGCAAGCAAAAATCACCGAGCGCCAAATGCAGGCTTGTTACACGTTGATGCTAGGTTGGGATGATGGGCATCCCTTACCTGAAGCTTTAGGCGATGAGCAAAAACCAGCATGGGAGGTGGCATATGTAAATGACTCAATACTCGATAGAATATTCATTGAACAGAAAAAGCCTGCTCATGATGGTCTACTGCCCAGTGTCACCATTCATGCCCGTAATGACTGGTCAGAGCAGCACGTCGATGAAGATGTCGAAATCGTCAAAGCGCAGCTAGTAGCAGCAGCCAAGCAAGCATTAAATTGGAATGACACAAGCGCACCCAGTCAGATAGATTGCCACCGTTGGCGTTATGCAGCGACGGTTATTGACAACGATAAAGCCGCATTTGGTATATTAATTGATCAGCAGCAGCAATGGATTGTCAGTGGGGATTGGTGTGGCCAAGGCAATATCGAAAGCTGCTATCAGATGGCAGAGCAGACGGTAGAGGCAATCGGATCTTATTGAGACATAAGTACAGCTTTACTGACTCTGACTCAAATAGTTAGCTGCACAATCTACCCTAAATTAAGTCTTAAAACGGTTTTCTAGCAAGGGAGGGCAGTAAGCGATGTTTGGATTTGATATAGATTTAGAGCTCATGCAATACCATTTCTTTCAATTGGGCATTGCTTTTATACTGTCACTGCCGATCGCTCTGAACCGCGAGATGAAAGATAACGGCGCAGGACTCCGAACCTTTCCGTTGGTGACGATTGCTTCCTGTGCCTTTATGTTGGTTGGAATGGACATCTATGAACCCGCTGGTGAAGCGAGAATCATGTACGGCATCATTACGGGTATGGGATTT
>JARIEH010000110.1 GCA_029256865.1 Psychrobacter sp. | reverse complement strand
GGCTTCTGACCAACCTAAATTTATAAAGGTAATAAACATCGTCATCAAAAATGATAACAGTACAGACATTATGGCGGTATTAACGACTCTAAATTTGAAGTTCATAATTTTCCCCTAAATTAAATATCATACTTTTTGATATAGGCTTACTGCTTGATTTGCTTCATTGTTAGCTTACCTAAAATGATGCCTATATTATACATTTATATATAATGTTTTTGAATTTCAAAAAACTGAACATGATGATTGATTACTTAGGACAATGTTTTATTGGGCTCTATTTTTTGACGATATTCACCAAACAGTGACACTTTGGAAATTAAAAAAGACTGACTATAGTAGTGGACATTATCAGTAAAGCAACTTCGACCTATCAAGAATCGAATAAAACAACAATACCTACTCGTCTAGGTCATCTTTAAAAGTCAAAGTTTCAGGTTTTAATTACTCGCTTTATCTCATAATCTACTTAAATATTAGGGGCTTGAAACGAGCTAAAGCAATGGCTGATCATTTAATTTTAACAACTAAAAGATAATAAATTAGACGCTCTGCTGCTTGAAAGAATATTTTCTCCATAATAGTCGAATATTAAGCTTTATTTTTTAATATAATCTGTTGACTATAGTAACCACACTAAAAAATAAATAGCAAAAAATTATTAAAAATATGAACCTAATATTTTTTAGAAAGCATCTTAAGTTAGTGGCTTTCTATACAATAAAGATGTTGCATTACATTGCTATAACCCTAGCTTATTGACAATAACTTTGCTAACCTATTTAAATAGCTTTAATACTCAGATTTATTATATCTTTCTAAACAACACCTGTAAAATACAACTAAAAACGGAATTTAAACCTAATCTAAGGAATATATATGAGTGATTATAAAATAACCAATCCAGCCACTGGCGAAGTAGAAGCTACTTATCTTACAGCGACTGAGCAAGACGTTCAGCAAGCCATCAAAAAAGCAGACGATGCTTATCGAGACTGGCGTGAAGTAGAGATAAGTGAGCGTAGCGCCATATTGCATAGAGTGGCTGATATTTATCTTGAGCGTCAAGACGAGCTGGCACGTATCGTGGCAAACGAGATGGGTAAGCCTGTCGCCCAAGGCAAAGGTGAGATTGATCTGGTTGCTGAAATTTATCGCTACTATGCAGACAACGCTGAAAAGCTGCTAGCCCCTGATAAGATAGATGTTGATGATGGCTCAGCGACTGTAGAGAAGTATCCAGTCGGTGTATTATTCGGCATTATGCCATGGAACTATCCTCATTATCAGGTGGCACGTTTCGTCGCGCCTTATGTGATGGTGGGTAATACCATAATTCTGAAGCACGCACCGCAGTGTCCGAAGACAGCAGAAGCTATCGTTGATATTTTAAGAGACGCTGGTTTACCAGAAGGCGTTTATAACAATATTTTTGCCACCAATGAGCAAGCGGCAGCTATTATCCATGATGATAGAATACAAGGCGTTTCGCTCACAGGCTCTGAGCGCGCAGGTGCAGCCGTTGCCAAAGAAGCGGGCAGTGCCCTTAAAAAAGTCGTACTAGAGCTTGGAGGTTCAGACGCTTTTATTGTGGCAGAAGACGCAGATATAGAGCAGGCCGTACAGGGCGCCATCGATGGGCGTTTCGATAATACGGGACAAGCTTGTAATGCGGCCAAACGCATGATTGTTGTGGAAGCAGTCTATGATAAATTCGTGAAAGGCTTCACCGATGCCGTAAAGTCATTGAGCTTAGCTGACCCGTTAGAGAATGAGACATTTATTGGCCCTCTGTCTTCAAAGAGCGCGGCGATCAACTTACAAGAGCAGCTAGACAGTGCTATACAAGCGGGCGCGACTGTGTTGGTAGAGGGTGGTATTGTCAAAGACAAGCCTGGTGCTTGGTTTAAACCTGCTGTATTGGCTGATGTCAATGACTCAATGGACGTCTATCGCGAGGAGTTGTTTGGCCCTGTTGCAGTAATCTATAAAGCGCGTGATATCGAGCATGCTATCCAAATCGCTAACGATGTGCCCTTTGGGCTTAGTGCTTCTATTCAAACCCAAGATGCCGCACTGGCAGCCAAAATCGCTGGTAAATTAGAAGTCGGCATGGTGACTATTAATGCCCCTTCAGGCGGTGAAGCCAATACGCCATTTGGCGGGGTTAAACGCTCAGGTTTTGGTCGTGAGCTTGGTACCTTAGGAATCACTGAGTTTTTAAACTATAAACTGATTCGCGATATGTCTTAAGCACTTATCTAAGCTATCCGACTTTTGATAAAAAAGCCTAATAGTCATCGTTAGGCTTTTTTATTATCCTCATCGAAGCCATCGTAGTCAATTGGCAGCATCCGTTTAGTTAGGCTTATCTGTTTAATAATTCGGTCTTTGCCTAATCGTACTGGAAGGCAATTTTAATTTTTTAGGATTTGTATTAGTTGACCCCTACATTTTTAAGCTATAACATCATATGAAGAGACTAGTTAAATTCTTATTTTCTTATAGTTGATTGTAGTTACTTAAATACTTATGCTAAGTAAGTTATGAATCTATACCACTACGGCTAAATATTTTTAATAAAAAACTATGAAAGATATAAAGAAGAAAGATCATATTTCAATAAAACCAGTAGTAAGCTAGATTAATAGCAGATTTAAATAACATTGGAAGTTACCTTAATAGCATCTGATACCTATGTTGTTAAGGTGCCACATTATTTTAAGGATGATCCATGAATATATACTTCTGGGGCCTGATAGTTAGCATTGCTGTCTATCTACTAGTAGGTAACTACGCTGGGCGCAAAGTGCAAGGTATAGAAGACTATTATGTAGCAGGGCGAAACGCGCCCACACTATTGATTGTTGGCACCTTAGTAGCTAGCTTTCTCAGTACCACTGCTTTTCTTGGCGAAACGGGCTTTGCTTATGACGGCTATGCCTTTTTGATGCTGACACTGACCGCAATCAATACCAGTGGCTATGTGCTAGGAGCACTATTCTTTGGACGTTTTATACGGCGTAGTAAATCATTAACCGTCCCAGAGTTCTTTGCCAAGCGGTTTGATTCGCGTGCAGTTCAGAGGCTAGCTGGGTACACCACTGCGATAGGTCTGACTGCTTATTTACTTGCTGTCACTCAAGGCGCTTCGATTTTGATCTCAGATGTGGCAGGAATCCCTTACGGCGTTGCCCTGCTCATGGTTTGGATAGGCTACATGGGGTTCACTCTGTATTCAGGATCCAGCGGTGTGATACTGACTGACACTATTATGTTCATATTGTTTACCTCGGTTACCGTCATCGCCTTACCTTATATACTGGTTGAAGGAGGCGGTTGGCACGCTTCGCTGACCGCGCTTGCTAACTATGATGCCAAGCCTGGTATTATCGCTTGGCATGGGCTGACGGGGGAAAATGCTATATGGTCTTCTGGAAGGGAAGCTATTGTTTGGGCAGTCATACTGGGAGCCTCTTGGTCAATCGTACTGGCCGTTAGCCCATGGCAAACCAGCCGTTATCTTATGGCTCGAAGTGAACATGTGGTAGTGCGCTCAGCCTGCATCGCCGGACTGGTACTCGCATCAATGTATATAGTGATGATGTTCAGTGGCGCTGCGATCAATCTTGCCAATCCGAGTATCGAACCTTCTGAGCGCGCCATCATTTGGGCAGGTATCAACATGATGCCACCACTTATTGGCACCCTGCTCATATCAGGTATTATGGCTGCCGCACTATCTTCTTGTTCAACCTTTTTGTCACTAATTAGCTTCAGCGTTACTAACGATATCATTGATTCAAGCAAGTGGGGCGAGAAAAAGACACTACGCCTGAGCCGCTACATTATGTTCGCTGCCGCTTTGATCAGCCTGGTTTTAGCGTTTCTCCAGCCACCAGCGGTGATGTGGATTACTTATTTCGCTGGCACTTTATTTGCGTCTTCTTGGGGGCCTGTGGCCTTTATGAGTATCTGGAGTCGCCGCATTAGTGCGCCTGCGGCTTTTGCTGGTATGTTAGTTGGTTTTGTCGTTAATATTGGCGCTAAGCTAATGGACACTGCCGGGATGATTTCATTGTCTGTGTATATGGATCCTTTCATTTTAGGTCTTGTCAGCAGCATTTTTTGTATTCTAGTGATTTCTCGTTTCACAAAACCAACGGTCGCCGCTCTCGCCTACTTCGAAGCTATTCACAAAACACCAGAGGAAGAGTTCGATCCGGTAAGAGTCAAGAAAACGTTGATTTGGCCGATGATTGTCATGATGTCTGGACTCGCCATTTCAGGGCTGATGCTTGTGTTCTATGCCGTTCCTTATGCCGCAGCCGTAAAACGTGAGTTCAGCATATTCAGCGGCGAGAGCTTGTTAGCAATGGGCTACGGCCTGGCGGTATTCAGCGTAGGCTTGCTAGCCTTTTGGCAGGTAAAACGATCTTATGGTCGCAAAGCGGCAAGTACCGCAGCTAATAAAAAGTTAATGGAGACACGTTCATGAGTACTCAACAGCTCTTCCCCACTCTTTTTTCACCGTTTAAAATTGGTCAGTACACCATACCGAATCGTATTGTGTTCACAGGTCATGATACCTGTTTACCAGAAAATGGCGTTGTCAACGATGCGCTTGTTGCGTATATTGAGAAACGTGCCCGACACGGTACTGGCCTGATTGTACTGCAAGTTTCGGGGGTACACGAAACCGCACGCTACACCTCTCATTTACTGATGGCTAACCAAGATGAATGCATCTCAGGATATCGACGCTTGTCTGAGGCATGTCAGCGTCACGGCAGTGTGCTCTTTGCACAGCTTCTTCATCCGGGTCGCGAAATTATGGAGTCAGCCGATGGGTTAAAGCCGGTCGCCTACTCGGCATCTAGCAGCCCTCAAGAACGCTTCCATGTCATGCCTCGCGCCCTCAACCAAAGCATGATTAATGAGATCGTCACCAGTTTTGGCGACGCAGCTATACGTATGCAGCAAGCAGGCATTCAAGGCGTAGAAATTCTTGCAAGTCACGGTT
Source organism: Psychrobacter sp. (assembly GCA_029256865.1). The sequence continues at coordinate 4,010 of JARIEH010000110.1, read as the reverse complement.
ATCTACCAGCACAGTTTCTCAACCCAAAGGTGAACAGTCGAAAAGATGAATACGGTGGCAGCTTCGCCAACCGCATACGTTTTCTGGAAGAGGTCATCGATGAGATTCGTAGCCGAGCCGGAGATGAATTAGCAATCGGCGTGCGCATCTCTTGTGACGAGCGTGACGAAGAGGGTATGAGTAAAGAGGATGCCATCGAAGCTCTACAGCATCTAGAAAGTAAGCTGGATTATGCCAGTGTAGTGGCTGGTACTTCAGCGACACTGGGGGGAGCCATACATATTGTGCCACCTATGATGTATGACAATGCTTACCTTAAGGACGAAGCTTTAGCACTGCGCGCGGGTCTGTCTCTACCCCTGATTCTAACTGGGCGTATCAATCAACCGCATGAAGCAGAGGAAGTGATACGTTCTGGCGCTGCGGACCTATGCGGCATGACTCGTGCATTGATCTGTGATCCTGCCATGCCGAGCAAAGCTATGAGTAATGATGCCGATGGCATTCGTGCTTGTATCGGCTGTAATCAGGCTTGCATTGGTCGCTTCCATCGCGGCCTACCAATCTCCTGCATACAATATCCAGAATCAGGTCGTGAGCTGCAGTACGATGACATCGGTACTGCGATAAATTCTCGTCGTGTCGCAGTAATTGGTGGCGGTCCGGCAGGCATGAAGGCCGCTGTAGTAGCAGCAGCTAGAGGCCATAAAGTGACCCTTTTTGAAGCCAATTCACGCTTGGGCGGTCAAGTTAACTTAGCGCAACTATTGCCACATCGTGCTGAGTTCGGTGGGCTTGTTACTAACTTGCAAGAAGAGCTGAAACGTAGTCAAGTAGAAGTGTTGACGCAGCAAGACGTCACGCCAGAAAAACTGCTCGAGGCAGGCTACGAGCAAGTGCTAATGGCGACTGGGGCCAGACCCTATAATCCACCTTTGGAACGTATGGGCAGTCTGCCAGTCAGTCAAGCTATCGATTTACTAAGCGCGACTACCTTGCCCAGCGGTCATGTGGTGGTCTATGATAGTAAGGGGGACTGGATCGGTGTTGGCGTCGCAGAAATACTGGCAAAGTCGGGTGCGAGAGTCACGCTTGCAGTCAATGGTTTACATGTTGGTGAGTCGCTACAGAGTTATGTCCGCGACCATACAGCAGCAAGAATCCACAACCTTGGTATCAAGGTAATAACCTACGCTCGCGCATTCGGGATTGACGATGACACGGTTTATTTCCATCATACAGCAGGCGGCGAGCCCATGATTCTAGATGACGTTGACCATCTCGTATTGTCCTGTGGAGGGATACCCAATGTCTCTCCCGAAGATGAGGATCGTTGGCTTGATCTACCGGTTACTCTGATCGGTGACTGCCTTGCCCCGCGTACTGCCGAAGAAGCCGTGTACGATGGTCTCAAATCTGCCATAAGTATTTGAATGAAGCGTTTTACTAATAAAAATCCTTGTTGCAATTAAAAATATCTTTGATTGCAACATCAAAATGGCCATGACCTCCTTCTAACCACGACCTCCTTTTAGGAGATTGAAATGAAGGAGGTCATGCGGTTGAAAGACAAATGCATTAATGGCGAAGTAGTTGTCTTGATTATCAACTGCAAAACTGATAAACCACAGTTAGATAACTTAAATAACAAGCAAGGGGGATGAACTAATAATCTTCGACACCATAGACGCTGTTTTTCAACCAACCAGACTTCAGTATATTTAGCTAAAGCTTTACTCAGCTAAAATAGCTAAACGATTCGCCCATCTTTTCAAGAAACTCATCAGCTTCATCAACCTCATAGATGACCGGCCGCTTGCCTTTAGTGTCTTCCTTTAGCGCGTCTAGTAGTTGTTGTTTGTCGTTGATTCTACGATATCCTGCCCCAAACCCTGCCGCTAATGGCTCAAAGTCGGGGGTTTTGATACTGACTCCGATAATCGGCAAGCCACGATTTTCCATATAGCTGCGAATCTCTCCATAGCCTTGGTTATTCCATAACAGCACAATCAGCGGCAGCTCGAGCTCAGCGGCGCAAATCAGCTCAGCAATAGTGAACTGAATGCCCCCATCACCGATGAGGCTAATGACGGGTTGATTTGATCCTAGCATGGCCCCAATAGCCGCCGGTAAACCATAACCTAAGGTGCCATAGCCAGTCGCTGAATTGAACCAGCGCCGTGTAGCCAGTGCCTCATAACCATGATTACCGCTATAGACTGGCTGCGTTGAGTCGCCAACAATGATGACGTCTGCTACCTCATCTCTAAATAGTTTAAGCAGCGCATTTTGACCAGCCAAGTTTGTCGGTATAGCTTCAATAACATCTTGCTTAACTTCTGCCACTTGCTGTTTGGCTTGACGGTCTAGACCATGATTTTCGAAGCGTTTGCACAGTCCACTAATAGCCATTTGCGCATCAGACAATACCGCAATATCGGCTCTAAAAGGACGCTGTAATTGCTCGGCATCGCAGTCGATGCGAATAAGCGTACCATTGATGCGAAATCCGCCATCAAGCACGGTGTCATAATCAGTCTCACCTAGTTCAGTACCAATCGCCAACACCATATCGGCGTCCATAATAAGCGCACGGCCTGCCGCTGATGATGAGTTGCTCCCTAAACTGAGTGGGTGTGCGGGTGGTAATAATCCTTTAGCATTAATCGTTAGGAACGTCGGCGCGTCTATGAGCTCTGATAGTTTCTGCGCATCGCTATCCACATCCACGCAGCCGCCGCCATAAAGTAGTATGGGGTTTTTTGCTGTTTTTAGCTGCTCTACAATCAGATCTAATTGAGAAGGATTAGGCGATGGCAACAGGACTTGCGGCGCTATATCCTGTTTTAAATCAATTTGCCTTTTGGTAGGTGGTTTGGCAACATGACTAGCATCAGCAGTAATCACATCAATGGGCAATTGGATATGTACTGGACCTGGGCGTCCACCATTGAATAATGCAAATGCCGCGGCGATAACTTTAGGAAGTGCTTCAGGCTGCCAAATCGTTTTACTTGTTAGAGCAACTTTGCTGACCATGCCTTGCTGATCATGTAGCTCATGCAAATGCCCCTCCCCACTCCCCGTTTGCGCTATTTTATTGACGCTCGATATGACCAGCATAGGTATAGAATCCGCCAATGCTTGAGCCATGGCAGTCATAATATTGGTCATACCCGGACCAGTGATAATAAAGCAAACTCCCACCTTACCAGAAGCACGGTAATAGCCATCGGCCATAAATCCAGCGCCTTGCTCATGACGCGGGGTGATATGACGAATACCTGTATTTGGTAGGCCGCGGTACAGCTCGACGGTATGGACGCCTGGAATACCAAATACGGTATCAACACCATAATATTCTAGCCATTGTACGAGCAGCTCGCCACAGGTAATCGGTGGAATTATGGATGTTGTCTTCTCCATTGATTGTGTCATAAGTCATCCTTGAACATTAGTGGTCGTTGAAAACTGAACATTAAGTTAAGATATACTATCTTACATTCCTTACTTTTAAAACAGCCTTTTAATCGATTATCGCAAGCTATTTTTTCAAGCTTGGATTAATAGCGCCGATATAAAATGATTATTCTTATTCACTTACTTCTATTTACTGCTATAGAAGACGCCAATAAATCTTTATTAATCGATATTCACCACACCGCGATACTTTGGAAGTTGATGATCACCATAAAAGGCTTGTCCTTGACGCGCCCTTTTTTTCGCTATGCTCTTAATTATGTCACCATTACATTTTGGACATGCAGGCGCTTGATTATTACTTTTCAAGCTTTAGCCACATGGCTACGTTGATGACGGTCTCGCCTAATATACCTTTAAAGCTGGACATGAGGGATATCGTTTTTGTGCTAAAAACCTAATCTTAAAGTAATCATCAAACGGGTACTTCCATCACCAATACTTGCGCATTGGTAATGGCGTTCATCGTAAAGTGATCAATCTCGGTAATACCTAGTCCATCACGTGGCTGTAAGACCTTACCGTCAATG
>JARIEH010000002.1 GCA_029256865.1 Psychrobacter sp. | reverse complement strand
TCGGCAGCAAACACCCGAATCTGAGGCTGCTCAATACGCGGTGTGAGCGTCCCTTGAATCATACCTAATTGCAGCGCCAGTGTTTCTAAGCGACCAAGTGCGCCAAGGGGTTTAGTCTTTAGGTCTATAATCTGTTGCAGTGCTTGGCGTAAATGATTGTTTTCGATATTGGTAATAGCTGGCGCGGTAAAGGTGATCAAGAGATAAATCCTAATAATAAAAGTAAGACAGGCGGCTATGGTAGCAGATTATCTGATTTATAATGATATGATTAACCTACTTACACGACCCAAACTTGCATAATTATAGAAAACTTTATGAAAATACTGATTGCTCCCGATTCATTTAAAGAAAGCTTAGCGGCTATCGATGTTTGCTCTGCGCTAAAATCAGGATTTAAACAAATATTCCCTGATGCAGACTATACGTTATTACCCATGGCAGATGGTGGCGAAGGTACATCCGCGGTGTTGTCTTATGTGCTTGGTGGACACTGGAAAAAAGTGATCGTCAATGATCCATTGATGCGACCAATCACTGCTAAATATCTGCTATTAGAAAATGAGACAGCCGTGATTGAAGTTGCCCAACCCTGCGGCATGCATTTATTAACGAGTGAAGAAAGAAATCCATTACTTACAAGCAGCTATGGTGTCGGTGAACTTATTGCGAATGCTATAGATGAAGGAGCAAAACGCATCATTATCGGTCTTGGAGGTAGTGCCACCAACGATGCCGGTCTTGGCATGTTGACGGCATTGGGAGTACATTTTTATGACTATGACGGTCATTCTTTGGCGCAAGGCGGGTTACAACTTGCCCGCTTGCAACGAATAGACGACGCCAAATTTAATCCAAATGTTCTAGATATCAGCTTTGAGGTCGCCTGTGATGTAACCAATCCTTTATGCGGCGAATCTGGTGCTAGCGCTATTTTCGGCCCGCAAAAAGGCGCCAGTCCAGAGCAAGTTGCTCTACTGGATAAAGCATTAAGTCACTTTGCAGCAATTTGTAATAATCACGACTATCAGGATTGCCAAAATATTGCAGGCGCAGGTGCAGCAGGCGGTCTTGGCTATGCCTTAATGAGATTTTGTAATGCCAAACTGCAATCAGGCTTTGATACCGTAGCTAAAGCAGTCAACTTATCTGAGCATATTGCTAACGCTGACTTAGTGATTACGGGCGAAGGTAGGCTCGATGCTCAAACCTCCATGGGTAAAGTCGCTGATGGCGTCAGTCAGCTGGCCAAGGCGCAGCATAAACCTATTATTGCCATTTGCGGTAGCGTTGACACCTTAAATCCTACTGAGACCCCTAAGTTAGACGTTGTCATGCCCAGTATCCAAAAGATAGAGCCCATCGAGACTGTTTTAAAGAATGGCTATGAAAATATCGAAACCACAGCGATGAATATCGCCGCGGCGATGCGTTTGGGGCAGCAGCTTCCATTATAATGGATAACTTGGATCACCATATTAACCAAGCTCAAAAACAAGGTGCATTATTGTATAACTTATAAGCTATGCTATGATTTGAATGGCTATTCAAAATTACGGATAGCCCCTAGGTAAATATCCTGTAAAACATTTTTTACTCACAAAATCCTGTAAATAAACTTAAACACTCACCATCAAGGATGATAAACAATGACACAATCTAGTCCTACCATAGACAACAACGAACCGTTGGTTCTCAGAGAAGACAGTAAAGATTCCAGTGGAGTCGTTACCCTCACTTTAAATCGTCCCAAACAGTTCAATGCTTTGTCCGTTGAATTATTATCCGCCATGCAAGCAGAGCTTGACGACATCGCTCAAGACAGCAGTATTCGCGTGGTCGTGATTGCGGCGAATGGCAAGGCGTTTTGTGCAGGACATAACCTCAAAGAGATGCGCGCACACTCAGACGAAGCTTTTCACAGTGCATTATTCAAGCAATGTAGCCAAATGATGCTGACGCTCAATCAAATGCCGCAAGTCGTGATTGCCAAAGTACAGGGTATCGCTACCGCTGCTGGCTGCCAATTGGTCGCAGCGTGCGATTTAGCAGTGGCCTCTGATGACTCTAAGTTTGCGACATCTGGGATAAACGTTGGACTATTTTGTTCGACGCCTGCTGTCGCAGTCAGCCGCAACCTATCTCGCAAGCAAGCTTTTGAGATGCTGATCACGGGTGAGTTCATCGATGCGCATACTGCTCTAAGACAAGGGCTGATTAATCGTGTTGCACCAGCGGATGAATTAGAGTCAACGCTAAAATCTTTGATCGATGCCATCACCGCCAAGTCCTCGGTTGCGACCGCCACAGGCAAAGATATGTTCTACAAACAGTTAGACATGGATTTAGCCGATGCTTATGACTATGCTGGGAAAGTAATGACCTGCAACATGATGGCAGACGATGTCACCGAAGGCATTGACGCCTTTATCGAAAAGCGTCATCCAGTATGGACGGGGCGTTAGAGTTTGTTTGACACACACACATGCCTTAAAAATCCACTTTGCCACGTAAGGCTTTGGTCTTGCCGCGCTGTGTTTTTTGATCGACACGTTTGCGCTTAGCACTTCTGCTAGGCTTGGTCGGTCTGCGAGTTTTGGCGACTTGGGTAGATTGCAGAATAAAAGCTTTAAGACGTTCAAGAGCGTCAATCTTATTACGCTCTTGGGTACGGTGTTGCTGAGCCTTTAGCACAAAGATTCCGTCTTTAGTGATACGACTGTCCTTACTGTCTAATAAACGCTGCTTTTGTACCTCGCTCAGACTTGAGGCGTTGATATCGAAACGCAGATGAATGGCAGAGGAGACTTTATTGACATGTTGTCCGCCTGCCCCTTGCGCGCGGATGGCGCTGATTTCTATCTCACTATCGCTTAGGCTAATGCTGTTACTTATAAAAATCATGGTTGTCTTTTATTTCTTTTAAATAATTGGCTTTTAAATGGTTCTCTTTTATATGGGGCTTGGTGAAGTATTTATAAATAGCGGATGCTTTACAATCACCATTATGGACCTATCCAACCAAAACAAAAAATTATATCTGTAGAGAAATAAAGTTATTGTTTTGCATTTAGAAATAAGTTTATATATGATTCTTTCTCTTACTAAATTATAACAATGGGTAACATGATGCAACTAAGAAAAAACTTATATGCTGGAATAGTATTAGCGAGCACTTTGATAGTTACTGGTTGTGGAAGCGACGATGACTCAGATAGTTTTGTTAGTAACGGCAGTGATATCGGTCCTATTATCAATAATGAGTTTAAATATACAGAATATTATGCCTTCACTGATGTTGATGATGATTATAAGACCGCTTGGGGCAAAATAAAACATACCCGTACAAAAAATAGTTCAAGAGAAGAAATATCAACTGTTGTAGGTAGCTCATCTACTGCTTATCAAAATAGTATCGAAAATGACGACAATGGTTTAAGTTACTATGCTGGTAATAATTTTTTCATTGGTGTGACCGAAAATTTCGACAGCAAATATTACAAAATTGACTTTATCGATAATGATACTTTTGAGTTAAAAATTCAAAAAGATAATGCTGTCATAAACTCAACTTACGATATTTTGACTTATGATCTTAGTGGAGTTGGAAAAATCGACAATGAGAATCCAGTTGGTATTTATACAGATTTAAACTACTTTAATTATTTTCCCGACACTCTTACTTTCCCGCAAGGTTCTAAGTGTTACGTTTTGCAAGAGACTGCTCAACAGTCTTACTATAGCTTCTCTGATACCTCCGCAAACAACAGAATAACTATAGAAGAATGGCTTCAGTATAAAAGACGTTTAGGATATGAAGTAAATAACGTCATTGAAGAAAAGGTAGGTCAAAATAACTCTCTGTCAGCCATTAGATTTAATGAAAACTCTGGTGAAATCGTTGCAGCAGTTGAGTTCAATGGTTTAGTTTATGAAGCAGATTATTTACAACAAGGGGTTAAAGAGTTTTTGCATACCGACCCAAAGACAGAGCTAGTTGAATGTTATCAGCTCAATAATACAGCTGCTAACTTCTTTGAAAAGCAAATCACAGCAAACTATGACAAAGATAGGTAATAAAGTTTTTCATTCGCTTTAATTCAGCTCAAAAGCACCTCATTAGGTGCTTTTTTTATTATATGATTTAGTTTTGTAGAGAGCGTTCTACAAAATTTACGCTCAGTTAAAATACCGTTAAGCATCTACTAAAAAGCCCCTTATCTCATCAAGATAAGGGGCCTTTATTTTATGTCACGATTTAGCGATAAGCAAAAGTGAGACGCTTACTTAATACGCATATCACCCGTTTCGACAAAACGCTGATGCCATGACAGAGCTTCATTCAAAATATGCGGTGTTTGTAGACCACCCGTCTTAGCAGCCCGATCATAGTAGTCTTGCAGCATTGGACGATAGTCTGGATGCGAGCAGTTATCGATGATGAGCTTGGCACGTTGACGTGGTGACTTACCCCGTAGATCAGCAAAGCCTTGCTCAGTGACGACAAACATCACATCATGCTCAGTGTGGTCATGGTGCGATACCATAGGTACAATGGCAGAGATAGCACCATCTTTGGCGGTTGAGGGACTGACAAAGAACGAGAAGTGTGAGTTACGAGTAAAGTCACCCGAGCCACCGATACCGTTCATCATCTTGGTGCCCATGATGTGCGTTGAGTTAACGTTACCATAAATATCCGCTTCGATCATCGCATTCATCGCGATAATGCCAAGACGACGGATCACCTCTGGATGGTTGGTGAACTCTTGCGGACGCAAGATAAGCTTATCACTCAAAAACTCAATATTATCATTAAAACGCTGTAGCGCATCTGGGCTAAACGACAATGCCGTGGCCGAAGCTGACTTCATCTTACCGCTCAGTACAAGATCAAGCATACCATCTTGCAGTACTTCGGTGTAACCCATCAAGTCATCAAACGGGCTGTCTTGTAGACCCATCAACACCGCGTTTGCCACGTTGCCCACACCGGACTGTAGCGGTAGTAGATTCTTTGGTAGGCGACCTTGTTTTACTTCATGATCTAAAAACTCAATGATCTGTGAAGCAATGGTCTTTGATTTGTCGTCTGGATCTGCAAATTTACTATTACGATCCGGCGCATCGGTCATCACGATACCGATAATCTTATCAAGGTCACACTCTAGGTACGGTGTACCGATGCGATCATCGGGTTTGATGATAGGAATTGGCTGACGGTGCGGTGGCTCACCAATGTCTGCAGGGATATCATGCATACCCTCTAACATCATGCTTTGACGCGCATTGATTTCAATAATGACTTTTTTGGCCGTTTTGAGCCACTGGTTGTTGGTACCAATACCCATTGAAGGAATGATCTTACCGTCTGGAGTGATGGCAGTCGCTTCAATCAAGGCGATGTCCATATCACCGTAGAAGCCAAAGCGAACTTGCTGCTCAAAGTGTGATAAGTGCATATCAACGTAGTGAGTATTACCCGCGTTGATGTGGTTACGCATGGCTGGATCAGATTGGAAAGGGGCGCGGAAATTCACACAGTTGGCTTCTGCCAATACACCATCACAGTCGTGAGCAGTTGACGCCCCTGTAAGCATACCGATACCAAACTCTTCACCGCGGGCATGAGCTTCTTTGGCACGGTTAGCGATAGCGGTTGGTACAAACTTTGGATAGCCTGCCCCTGTAAATCCTGCGATACCAAGGTTCATACCATTTTGTACAAATGAAGCTGCTTGCTCAGCAGACATGATCTTTTCACGCAAACCTTCGTGTTGAACGCGCGCTTCATGGTTAGTTGAATTCATACTATTTTCCTAGTAACTTCCCTATTAACATTAGCCCTCAATACATTACCAGAGTACAAGTATTGTATGGAGGAAAATTTGAAACGAACCCGTTAACACGATTTCGTAGCAACATTTTGGACAATTTCAGCACAAAATACAAGTAGATTGGCCAAAGTATAGCCGATTTAATTCAATTCTGGTGTCTTATAGTCAGTTGACAGCCTCTTAGATTTCTTCTGCCAGCATTTTTTATTCTGCTAGTAGTTTGGCAAGCAGCTGATCTATCTCAACTTTGAACTCTCTGTCTTCAATTTTATTGGCACTGATTTTAGCATTTTGAAGACTTTTGATCGCAGCGTCCTTTTGACCCAACTCATTTTGCAATTCAGCCATAGAAAAAGCAATCGATGCCATATGATCTTTAGAGTTAATTGCAGTGGCTTTGCCCAGTGCCTTCTCATAAATAACCAATGCTTCTTCTAAATCCTCGGTGAAATCAGCCAGCGTCTCCCATTGCTCAGGATGATCTTTCTCACTCTTTTCATTTTCAATACACAAATCTTTTAGCTGTGCATAAAGCGCATCAAACGCCTGTTGGTCTTTTTTGCTGTCCGCTTCTAGTAGCTGCTCTGCTAACACATAAATGGATTTATATATTTTGGTATTAATCATGATTCTTACCCTATTGTCAGCCGTATTGTTTGTTATGGCATGTCTTACTTGGAGTGATTATAGCTTAGATTGGGAGATTAGGGCTGAGACTTTACTCATCGTA
>JARIEH010000099.1 GCA_029256865.1 Psychrobacter sp. | reverse complement strand
TTGACACTCTCACGAGTATTACGGAATAATATCCGTCCAGTACCATGACGATCTAGCAGTTCATTGAGCGCATAGGTACGCAGCTTGTCATCTTCATTAATCGTTGCCAACTCATCAGCATCGACGTTTAACAGACTGGTCAAGGCTGCAATCTGGCCAGCGCTTAAGGGTTTGTCTTCTATCAATACACCCGCCACGGCAGCAGTTTCAGCGAAAGCGTCCTGACCAGAAATAAATTCATCTAAGTCATCAAAACGATCTGCATCAAGCAAGCGCAGACGAGCAAAGTGGCTTTGCGCACCCAGCTGTTCTGGCGTCGCTGTCAATAGCATAACCCCAGGGGTTTCTTCTGCGAAGTCCGCCACTAAATCGTACTTCTCATTGCCACCCCTCTCCTGATCCCAATGCAGATGATGTGCCTCATCGACAACGAGCAAATCAAAGCCAGCATCTATCGCCTGCTCATAGAGATCATGATGATCAAGCAGTAAATCCATTCCAGCAATAATACATTGCTCAGTCAAAAATACATTCTGCTCAGGGTCATGTTCTTTTATCGCTGCAGTACGCACTAAATCAAATAAAGCAAAGTTCAAATTAAAACGTCTACGCAATTCAATCATCCACTGATATTGCAAACTATCAGGAACTAAGATTAGGACACGCTCAGCCTTACCTGTGAGCAGCTGTTGATGGATAATCAGGCCAGCCTCAATCGTCTTACCCAGACCTACTTCATCAGCAAGCAATACACGTGGTGCAATACGCTTACCGACCTCGTGAGCAATATATAGCTGATGCTCGATAATATCGACGCGCGCGCCCATCAAGCCTTTTAGTGGGTGACCAGCCAGCGCTGATTGCATACGTAAGATGTCTTGACGCAGCTCATACCAATCGCTGCGCTCAATACGCCCCGCTAATAGACGCTCAAGCGGTTTTGCCAAAGTGATATTTGCCGCAAGGCGGGTTTCCATGATGCCTTTTTCATGCTCATCAACACTATATTTGAGCACACCCATCACCTCATCGACAGCGGTGACAATATAGTCATTACCTTGTTGGTCGCTGATATGATCGCCAACCTTAAACACTACGCGGGATAGCGGTGCAGAGTTTTTTGCATACACACGTGTCTCTTCGCTTTGCGGGAATAAGATATGCACACATCGATCATCGACATCGATGACCACACCCAAGCCAAGTTCGGACTCAGTATCAGATAAATAACGTTGGCCAACGGCGAATTCGGTACTGTGCAATGAAGCGGCAGAGATAGTCATAGGGCGATGTCTTTTGTACTCAGATGATAAGAAAATAGTTGGTAACAGTGACTGCATTGACCCAAAAAGATCAGCATAAACTATTACCATATAAAGCGGGCAGCACGTTTTAACAGATGCTTATTTAGTAAATGCTTATAATAAGTGATCTGACTAATTTTTTCTAATTTAGCCAGCCAACTGCAGCATTATATAACGTAACCAGCTAGATGCGTGCAGTAAGTTGAGTTTTCAAGAGCATATCCAACTGCTCAGCCTGCTTTTTCGTTTTTAAGCAAAGCATGCTACATTGAATGCTTATACTAGCCCTATAAAATAGACTACTTAAGCAGCTGTATCTTTGGGATTAAAAGTAATTCGTACTCATAATGAAATATATGGCTAATAATAATGTATAAATAAGGAGCAAACATGCAAGCAGTTTTTTTAGATAAAGGGACGTTTTCTGATGGCGTAGACTTGCCAGCACCAACGGGGATAAGTGATTATATCACCTATGATGACACCGCCTCAGATCCAGAAGCCATTATAGAGCGGTGTAAGGATGCTGAGATCATCATTGCCAATAAAGTAAAAATCACTGCTGATACCATCAGTCGCTTACCTAAACTCAAGTTAATTCAATTAACAGCCACTGGTATGGATAACGTTGACCAAGACGCCTGTGATCAGCATGGCGTTACTCTCTACAATGTCGCAGGTTATGCGGTAAAAAGCGTGCCCGAGCATACCTTTATGCTCATGCTCAGTGCCATGCGTGCAGGACTGCACTATCATAATAAAGCCATCGATGGCAGCTGGCAGGATGATGGCAACTTCTGTCTCCTTGACATTCCGCTGATAGATTTGGAAGATAAGACCCTAGGCATCATTGGTGTGGGCACCATCGGCAAACGCGTCACTGAAATTGCCCGTGCCTTTGGCATGACTGTCCTCTGGGCAGAACATCAAGGGCGCACGCCGCGTAACGATGATTATACGGCATTTGATGAAGTACTCGCCCGCTCAGAGGTGATCAGCTTACATTGCCCATTAAATGATCATACCAAGCATCTGATAAACAAAAACACCTTAGCAAAAATGACTAATAAGCCTCTGATTGTCAACGTCGCACGTGGCGGTGTTGTCGATAGTCAGGCGTTGACTGACGCCATTAATAACGAGCAAATCATCGGCTATGCCAGTGACGTATTCGAACAGGAACCCATCGTTGATAATGATCCTTTACTGAGCATTGCTCACCATCCTCGCGTGATATTTAGCCCGCACAACGCTTGGGGTAGTAAAAGCGCACAAGAAACTTTATGGCAAATTTTAAGCGAACAAGTAGCTCAATTCATTAGTTCGCATAAAGCCAGCCATACAGTCTAAACTTCGTTAAGACATCTATTAGAAAGGTACTGGGCTTTCCCAATCCATCCAAGCACCCAATACTGGGTGCTTGAGTCGCAGTTGCTGCGCATGCAAATTCAGTCGCGGCGCAATCTCTAGCGCCGCACCCTCAGCATAGATAGGGTCTCCAATAATGACGTGCTCGCAATGCACCATGTGTACCCGCAGCTGATGACTACGCCCTGTGACAGGTTTGAGTGCGACGCGTGTCACTGCTTGACCGTTGCACTCTTCATAGCCAAGTACCTCATAGAGCGTGAGAGCATTTTTTTTCCAATCATAATCGACGATATGGCGCGGCTTGGTTGTAGGTTCATAGCGCACTGGTACTGATATTTTACCCGTTGCGCCTATGGTCTCCCAAGTGCCAAAAACCCGCGCTTGATAGGTCTTTTGTGGCAAACGATCGATAAACTGCTTACTGATATGGCTTTGAGCGGCTGCATTTTTTGCAAATATAAGCAGTCCAGAGGTGTCCATATCCAATCGGTGTATCAGCTTGACACTTGGATCGGCGCGCTCAAGTCGCGATAGCAGACTTACTTTTAGCGTTTTGCCATCGACGCTCAAAAGCCCTGCAGGCTTATCGACTACCCAAATATCATCATCCTCATATACGGTGATTTCTTCGGCAAACGCTTGAAAGAACTCTGTTGGATATTGGGTTTCTTGTTGGTTTAGTTCCGAGATAACGTCATCAGTAAAAGGCATAAAGATTGGCTACTTATAGTAATGGGTTTAAAGTTGAGCTAAATGAGATAAAAAAGGGAATGCAACGCTTATTTACGTCTATTGTGATTTAGTGTTGCGATTTATTGTACTTATATCAATTGTTGAGCAATTTAACCTGCTAGCATCTACTAACATTTTGCAAACATGTTACTATAATGGCACATATTCACCCATACTTAACCTTTCTTTGGCTACAAGTGTGCGATCGATTAGTGGCATAAGTGTTTGAACTTAACCCACTAAATTGTTTATCATCAACTGTTAGCTAAGATAATACAACAAGAGAGAAAAACTATGTCAGACCTTATTGTTAATACGACCGATGTTAATTTTGACCAAGACGTGTTGCAGTCGGATGTACCCGTCTTAGTAGATTTCTGGGCAGCTTGGTGTGGCCCTTGTAAAGCCATCGCCCCTATTTTAGAAGATTTGGCCACCGACTACCAAGGCAAAGTTAAAATTGTCAAAGTCGATGTGGATAACAACCCACAAGCTGCTAGTCGCTTTGGTATTCGTAACATCCCAACACTGTTTGTTTTTAAAGGCGGTGAAAAAGTGGATTCAGTCATGGGCTTGCAGCCAAAGGCAGAGCTTGCCAAAGTGCTTGATAAGCATCTATAAGCTATTTTTTCTTAGTGCTAAAGATAGCGCAGAAAAATACCCATTAAAACCAAAAAAGCCATTATCTGTACAAGATGATGGCTTTTTTGTGGTTATCTCCACTAAAAAGTGAATATTCATTCTTTTTTAGTAATAATTATTGACAAGTCTGACGTGAAAACCGTATAGTCTGCTGACAAGAGAAACATAACAGTTTTCCTGAGCGGCTTGTCGCTATTCTCCTCGTGTTTATCAATACAAAACACAATTGTTATTTTTGAAAAAACCACTAAAAACTTTTACTGATACTGAGTTCTTATCGTAGACTCTTATGTAGCCTTCTTTATCATCTTCACTTTTTGCCATCCTGCCAACATATTGGGCAGTCGATGATAATCTGATGCATAAAAATCTATGCTAGATATAACTCAATTCTGTGCACACATCCTATCGATATACGATCGTTGTTTCACCCATGTCATGGGTTGTGCTGCTAATGGCATCTCTCGCCCGATAAATTGCTAATGACCTATCTATGAATTTAACTGAATTAAAGAAAAAATCTATCGCCGAGTTATTGGCTATCGCTAAAGAAATGGGACTTGATAATATGGCGCGTAGCCGTAAACAAGACATTATCTTTGCTATCCTAAAAACTCATGCTCGTAACGGCGAAGCCATTTATGGCGACGGTGTCCTTGAAGTGCTACCAGACGGTTTTGGCTTTTTACGCTCATCTGAAGGCTCATATTTGGCAGGTCCTGACGATATTTATGTCAGCCCAAGTCAGATTCGACGTTTCAGTCTAAAAACAGGTGACAGTATCGCTGGCACCATTCGGCCGCCAAAAGATTCCGAGCGTTATTTTGCCCTACTAAAAGTAGGCGAAATTAACTTTGATACGCCTGATCGCTCGCGTCATAAGCTTATTTTCGAGAACTTAACGCCACTATTTCCCACTGAGCAGCTCAAACTTGAGCTAGGTAACGGTACCACTGAGGACTTGACAGGTCGTATCATCGATCTGATTGCCCCTATTGGTAAAGGCCAACGTTCTATTATTGTGGCACCGCCAAAAGCTGGTAAAACCGTCTTACTACAAACCATCGCCCAGTCAATTACCCGTAATAATCCTGAATGCTATCTAATCGTGTTGCTTATTGACGAGCGGCCAGAAGAAGTCACCGAGATGGTACGTACCGTCCGCGGTGAAGTGGTCGCTTCTACTTTTGATGAGCCGCCACAGCGCCATGTACAGGTTGCTGAAATGGTCATCGAAAAAGCCAAACGTTTGGTCGAGCACAAGCAAGATGTGGTTATCTTACTTGACTCTATCACCCGTCTTGCTCGCGCCTACAACACCGTGATTCCATCATCGGGTAAAGTATTGACTGGTGGTTTGGATGCCAATGCGCTTGAGCGTCCAAAACGCTTCTTTGGTGCGGCGCGTAACGTTGAGGAAGGTGGCAGCTTAACCATTATTGCCAGTGCGTTGATTGATACCGGCAGTAAAATGGACAGTGTTATCTTTGAAGAATTTAAAGGTACAGGCAACCAAGAAATTACCCTTGAGCGCGACTTGGCTGAAAAACGTGTTTTCCCGGCGATTAACATTAAAAAATCTGGCACCCGCCGTGAAGAGCGCCTGCTAGATGAAGACAAACTTCGCAAGGTCTGGATTCTGCGTAAGCTGCTACAACCTATGGATGGCTCGCAAGCCACTGAATTCTTACTTGATCGCCTCAAAGAAGCAAAAACCAATGACGAATTCTTTGAGCAAATGAAGCGCAAATCACAGAACTAGTTTAAGCTTCACTTTTCTAGTTGGCCTGACAACTATTTGCTAATGTTTAATTCTCACAATCAAGACCGCTTTAGTGCGGTCTTTTTGCGTTTGAAAACCTCCAAAGTATGGGAATTAAAAAACAGTTAGCTTACTATCAGTATGAATACAATAACCCTAAGCAAAACCCCTACTAACGATATAGTGGGGCAACATATTTTACAAAATATTGGCAAAGATTAGCGTTTTTACTACGCCTAAAAATATTTAGATAGGTTACTATGATGGTCAGTTCAGTAATAGATATACTCTGCTGTTGGGCATTTATAGCTGTTTGAATTTCGAGATACCTTTCTATATGATGAATGTAATCCTTACTAATACAGGTTTTAATATGTTTTGTGCTAGTATCATGGATGATTCAAAAATAGCAGATCGAGTTTTAATCTAGTAATATGATATTGAAACTCGTGGTAATGAAGATATCGTATTTTAATTTTTATGATTTAATAGGTGATAATATGAAATTTGCTAAAACTATCGCAATGACTGCCATTGCAAGCTCAGCTCTAGTGATGGCTGGTTGTAACTCAACCGGTGGATACGGTGGATATAATAGCGGCTTGAGCAATACTGCTAAAGGTACTGCTGCAGGCGCTGCTGCTGGTGCACTTATTAGAAGTGGCGGTAACAGTAAAGACATCGCTCGTGGTGCATTAGCTGGCGGTGCTGTTGGTGGTGCTGGTGCTTACATTCTTGACAATAACAAAAAGAACTAAGCTGCTGGTATCGTTCAAATCTAAGTTTATACATTTACGATGCTTAAACTCAGAAAATAAAAAGGCCTACAATCTAATTGTAGGCCTTTTTTATCGTAACTATTTCCAATATCCGTCAAACCAAAGAGCTTCTTTATAATGCTCCACTAAAGGTATCACAAGACTGTACACTGCCACTTTCCAGACCTCTGGTAAACCAATTAACACGCTGCTGACTGGTGCCATGGGTGAAGCTATCTGGTGTCACCATACGACCACTGGCTTGGGCGAGACGATCATCGCCTATTTGGCTAGCAGCATTCAGCGCTTCATCGATATCACCTGGCTCCAAAAACTGCACCCTTTGCTGATTACGGTTTGCCCAAACACCTGCAAAGCAATCTGCCTGTAGTTCTTGTAATACTGATAACTTATTTGCCTGCACTTTAGTAACCTGACGACTGGCCTGATTGACTTGCTGAGTAATTCCTAGCAGCGTCTGTACATGATGACCAACCTCATGCGAGATAACATAGGCTTGAGCAAAATCGCCAGCTCTGCCTTGGTTTTCTTGCTCACCCGACCCTTGTTGATCACCCGTAATACCAAGGTTCTGCCGCATCTCTGCAAAGAATGATGTATCAAGATAGATCGTCTGATCTCCTGGACAATAAAAAGGCCCAGTCGCAGAAGTAGCACTACCGCAAGCCGAGCTGACCTGACCACTAAATAGGAGCAATGACGGCTCCTGATAAGTTTGGCCACCTTCGTTGAACACTTGACGCCATACCTCTTCAGTATCAGCCAATACGACTTTAACAAACTGAGTATCACGGTCATCACTGGTCGCTGGTTGAGTCGAGGTACTGCCACCACCAGCGACTATCTGACCAGTCTGCAACGCAGTCATCGGATTTACGCCAAATACTAGCCATAAAATACCAGCAATGATGATACCGCCAATACCGCCACCGATCATTTTTCCACCGCCGCTACTTGTGCGTACGTTGGAACTCCCTCGTCTGTCACGCCATTTCATAAGATATTCCTCAGATACATAGTATGTATTTTTAATTACAATCGTGAGTTTTTACAAAACATCCTTTATAAGATTTCATCTTCAAAAGATTAATATGATATTAATTCTCATTAATATTTAATACCTAAGATGAAACCTTCTTCTATAATAGTAGTTATATGTCTTTTATAAGTGGATTACGATTCTTCTTATTTCGTTCACTCTATGTATCATTGAACGATTTTTGTTATTTACCTTTACTATCAATAGGATATAATTGTTTAAATCACAACTGGTATAGACATACTAATTGTTTAACTATTATTCATTGATCGAGTACAATGCTACTCCTCAGTATCACATTCAATTATACGCAAAACATTTTCATAAGTTGTATAAAAACCTATATAAAAGTAAGGTTAGTAAAGTTTATTTACTAATTTATTGTTACTTAATTGTACAAACCTCTTTCTATTTGCAAAGAAAACATATAGAATGCCTGCAAGCTGAGTAGCTGTAACTGAGACCAGTTGATTTTCGAAATATCTCGAATACTCAACCCTTAGAGTACGCTACTGCTCATTTCATTTTCCGGAGAATATATATATGAAACTTAGACTACTTGCTCTTGCTGGTATCATGACTGCTTCTATGGGCTTAGTTGCCTGTGACAGCAATAAAGAAAACGCTGCTGAAGATTTGGCTGATGCTCAAGAAGAAGTGCAAGACGCACAAGAAGAGCTAGCTGAAGGCGCTGCTGAAGGCGAAGCTATTCCTGCTGACGCTGAAGCTGCTGCTGCTGCTGCTGAAGCTGACATCGCTGAAGCACAAGCTGCTACCGCTACTAACGAAGTCGATGCAGAAGTTCCTGTCGACGGTTCTGCTACCAATATGGACGTAGCCAGCGAAACTGACACAGCTGTTGTTGAATCTGACACTGTTGTTGTTGAAGAGCCTGCTGCTCAGTAAGTTTTATTACCTATGTAATAAATACATACTTAAAAAAAGAGAGCCTAATGGCTCTCTTTTTTATTGATTTTTTTATTCTGTTATAACAATAAAGCGATGCCATTTTATATAAGCACATTATTTTTCAATCGTATCATTAGAAGCTTTATCTAAAAGATGTAACCGCTCTATTGTTAGCTATGATTTTTGAGCACTAAGCTCGCGCATCAGATTGCTTGATGCTTCGGCACTCAATAAGTACGGATTGAAATCGATAGTAGTAGAATACTTAAGATAGATAGCGGCATTCGCTTCCGTAGGAGAAGCGTAGTTCATCGACCAATTGGCCCACTCTCTATGTTTTAACTCGTGAGTTTCGATGAGCTGTAAATCGTGATGTCGCTGATCTGCAACTAAACCATATAATAAACGATTGATCTGAGCTCTAGGCCCTTCAATAGTTTGTAAGAAATAGTTTTTATTAAAAACGAGCATACCAGTAATACCATGAGCAGCGTTGTTCCTTTGGGCTTGCTGTAAGATTTCATTGAAATCTTGAGCAGATACATCTGGATTTGCGCGGCTCGCATATGTCATGCTCACTAGAATGTGCGCATCTGAGGTCGATTGGGTCATATCTTCTCTCTTATATAGGTTCTATTGAGGATAACTAGCTGATTGAAAACCAAGACTTTTTCTTTTTAGAGGCTAATTCTGCCTCTTTTTCTTCTTGCTCTTGATTTGTGAATAACGTATCAATCAACATCATAATTTGATTGGTGCTCATTAGATAAGGGTTAAATTGAGTTCCCGTTGAATACTTAAGCGCAAGCTCTTTATTATCTTCGCTTGGAATCAAATATTTCATTGACCATTTATCCCAACGTCGTTGTTCAACCTCACAACACTCAATAATTTGCAACGAAAAATGTCTGTCATCTTTAATCAGTTTTCGTAATAACTCATTAATGATAGGTCTTGCACCTTCAATACTTTGAAGAAAGTAGTTGTGATTAAATATCAGCGCTCCAGTAATACCATTGCGGGCATTGTTCTGTTGTGCTTGAGCAAGAATGCGCGTCACCTCACCATTCTCATTGTGGTTGTTATAACGGCTAATGTAAGTCAGACGCAAAATAATATGCTCGCCATGCAGCATGTTGGCCTTACTTGCTTGTGAGAGCTCAGCTAGTTCCATTAAGGACTCCGATTAGTTACCTAAATTTGTATTAAATTCGACAGTCAAATAAACAACTGCAAGAAAATCCTTATAATTGACGCTTGAGACTTTTTAAGAACATACTCATCCCACGTGACAAGCTGCCACTGCTAGATCTTTGAATTGTTTCAGCCAACGTCCATAACTGCGGGCTATCATCACACTGCTCTAGACTCAGCAAATAGCTCCAAGCTTCGTGAGGGGGTGCATTTTTTTCAATATAATTCGCCAATTCCGACTTTAGGATTTCATAATGGCTATCAGATTTTTCAGATGTGAAAGCATTATTTAGGGTAGCGTTTTTATCTAACTGGTTATTATTAAATGCCCTGTCAAATTCAGCTTCGATGTTTTTTAAGGAAGGTTGCGTCGTTGAAAAAGATTGATATCCTGACTTAGAAGTTGACATAGCTTTAGAGGCAGCGTTATTTTGACCGACTAACTCAATACATTGAAACTCTACAAGCAGTTCAAAAAGTGGTTCTACCCCACCGAACTCTATAAACATTTTGCTCTGATTCAGTGTATCGAGATAGTGTTGGTAA
The DNA here is from genome assembly GCA_029256865.1 of Psychrobacter sp. Next base: position 2,579 of record JARIEH010000099.1, on the reverse strand, counting down.
GTCTTTTTCCCATCGATCATGATAAGTAAAGTTCTAGCCTCACGCGGCAACACGCCTAGCGTTTGATTTTTAATCTCTTCTCGGCCTATATCACTTTTTCGAAACACATCATTGTTATTCATTTTATACGCCCATCACAGTTACTCAATCAGTCACTACAATACGTGCTGTTTAAGTCAGTCTTTGTGCTATGAGCCATGATACAGCTCACCCCTAATATTATAAATTCTATTAAAAAGTGCTTATAATCACTTAAGGAGCTAATAGCCATTAAATTTATATACAGTAGATAAGATCATAACTATAGAGCTGGTGTGCCATATAGCTCATATTATTGCTTCACTACTAGAAGTTATATGTTGTTTGATGCAAGAGGCATGCCAGGACTAGCATGCTGTCGGATAATACTCAATAGAAGTGATGGATTATTTATATCAGTGGAAGTGCGTTGTGCGTTTGCTTCAGAAAAGGCTTGGAAGATAAAACAGATTAGAGCGGAGACAGTGAGGACAAGTACTAGTGCTCATAATGGTCGTGTATTGGGCATTGCGACAGTCAATCCACGATAATATGGATACGAGGAAACCGAGTATTAGCCATACATGAGTATGCTAAGCGAGATTGACACTGTAGAGGCTGATAGTGGACAGATTATATGATGGACTTTGAATTCAATAGCATATCGTAAGAAAGGCAAATAAAAAGGCTTACATGCCCAGTTTACTTTTGAATCTGGTCGTGTAAGCCTAAAAAATGAATATCAGTGAGTTTATGAAATATGTGGGTTAATCATTAAACAACAGCTCATCAACTTTTTGACGAAATTTTTGACCTGTTTTAAAAGTAACGACGCGACGGGCAGAAACATCCACAGGCTCCCCTGTCTTGGGATTACGACCTGGACGGCTGTTTTTATCTTTAAGCTCAAAATTACCAAATCCTGAAAGCTTGACCTCTTTGCCGTTAATTAAGCTCTCTGATAACTCATCAAAAAAATTCTCGACCAAACAGCGGCTATCTTGACGCGTTAAGTTAAGCCGACTCATCAAATGCTCAATCATGTCAGACTTGGTTAAGGTACTCACAGTACGACTCCTATGCTATGTCGTGATGCTGGATATATATAATAGCTTAGTAGTATGGCAACTAAACTGAGGTAATAACGCCATGACCGCCCCACTCTTCAAGTATGACTTTGCAACTAACAGGGTGGCATTGCGTTGATGTTATTATTGGCGCTGGCATTACTGCCAAGTAGAATAAGCTTAGCTATTATAAAGGATTTTCATCTTATTTCTAATAAAAATTAAAATAAAACCCTTTATTAATAAGCGCTTAGCTATTTTTATTGATTTGTATTTATGTTACCGAATAGGTTACCCGCTAGCTGTCACGCAGCTGTGCAGCGTGCTGATCCGTTAATGTCGATACAACTTTGTCCGTCGCAGCCTTCACCGCGTCGTCCGACAAGGTTTGCGTCCTGTCTTGCCATATCAGGGCAAAGGCTAATGAACGCTGGCCAGTAGGCACTTTGTCACCTTGATAAATATCAAACAACCAGAGATCCGTCAGCATCTCCCCTGCTGCCGCGCGTATCGTCGACTCTAAAGTCTGTAAGCTGATGTCGCTATTTACTAAAATGGCGATATCACGGCGTACTTGCGGAAACTTACTTGGCGTGACGATCGCATTTTGCTCACGTACCAGATTCAGCAGTGGCGCAAGTGACAATTGAGCTACCCACGTCGCTGGTAAGTCTAACTGTTTAGCGGTATTGGGATGCAGTTGACCAAGCCAGCCGACATATTCCTCATCGATGTATAATTTCGCACTTTGACCCGGATGTAAAAAGGCAAGCTCACTGCGCTCATAGCGGATACGTGTAGCATCAATTTGCGCCGGTAGTAATTGCTCAATGTCATGCTTGATATCATAAAAATCTAGCGCACGGTTTTGATAGGCTTGCTCGTCCCAAACATCACCGACTGCGACCAGAGCGATACTTGGCGTTTGCACCAACTCACTGATGCTATGACCGACGAAGCTTAGACCAGTTTCAAAGAAACGCACACGCGGCTGCTGACGGTTGAGGTTATATTGCACACATGGCAATAAGCTCGATAGTAAGGTGCGACGCATTACCGCTAAATCACTAGAGATAGGATTGGCCAGTGCTAACACTTCTCCTAACGCTTTATCATCAAGCAGAGCTTCTAATTTTGCATCACTAAAGCTAAAGCTAATCGCTTCCATATAGCCATTATTGACCAGTGCTAGCTTCATCTCGTGAGTCAAGTCTGCCGTATCATCATAATCCATGCTGACTTGCAAATGCGGCAACACGCTTGGGATATTGTCATAACCATAGATACGCGCAATTTCTTCGATGAGATCTTCTTTAATACTCATATCGAAACGATACGATGGCGGCGTGCAAATAAGGCTCTCTGCTTGCTGCTCTACTGCAAACCCCAACTGCTCTAAAATATGCGCCATCACCGTTGGCTCAATCTCAATACCAATAACATCACGAACTTTAGTAATCGGTAAAGTGATAGGCGCGCGTGCAGGCAGATGAT
>JARIEH010000140.1 GCA_029256865.1 Psychrobacter sp. | reverse complement strand
GCAGTACATTCTGCTGATATTGCCCGTGCGCAGAAGTTTGCCGCTGGTTGGAAGACTGGTATGGTTCATATTAATGATCAGAGTGTCAATGATGAGCCGCGCATTGCCTTTGGTGGCGAAAAAGCTTCAGGTGTTGGTCGCTTCGGTCGCCATATCACCTTTGATGAGTTCACCACTTATCAGTGGGTGTCAGTACAGACTGAGCAACGTCCGTATCCAGTCTAACGGATCGTCAAATCCTCGCATAGTCAGTGTTACTATTGATGTGCACAAAAAAACCATGATGGCCTATTACTAATAATAAGGTCGTCATGGTTTTTTAGTTTATAAGTTCATAGCAAGCTTGTCGGTTAAAATGGTTACGTAGCTGTTAATTGTCTACACTAAGATTTCACCTGCGCTTAAATTTCACCCTTAAACCTTGTACTTAAACATAGTAGGTTTGGATTTGTGCCGCGCAATCACGTAATATGGGCAAAAACTGCTCCATTAAGTCTTCATGAGAAATACGTGAGGCGTTAGTACTAATATTAATGGCACCAATTAACTCGTTGTTTGACTTATAAACGGGAAGCGCGAGAGATAATAAGCCCGTATCTAGCTCTTGGTCTACTACCACATATTGTTTTTCTGCTGCTTGTTGTAGCGTTTGCAGAAGCTGATTGCGGTCGATAATGCTGTAGGGCGTGTGTGAAATTAATTCAACGTTATCGACATAGTCTTTGAGCTGTTTATTAGGAAGGTTAGCGATAATAGCGCGTCCCATCGATGTATAAGCAGCAGGGAGTCGTGTACCAACAGAGATACCGATAGATAATAAGCGATGTTTGGCTGCCGAACGGGCGATATAAACCACATCATCGCCATCCAATACCGCAAAAGAACAAGATTCCCCTGTTTGTTCAGTCACGCGCTCTAGATAAAACTGAATAATATCATGATGATGAACGCCACCTAAATAGCTTGCACCAATGCTTAGCGTCTTTGGTGTCAAGCTGAATTGTCGCTTATCTTTATGCACATAGCCAAGCGCATGCAACGTTAATAGATAGCGTCGGGCTTTTGCTCTGTCTATATTGGCACGTTCGGCTACCTCACTTAACGTCATGCTAGAGTGGCTTTCATCAAAAGTCAGTAATACGCTCAGACCTGCTGCAAGAGAGGCCACAAAGTCTGGACTATCGAAGGGTATTTTCTTATCTTGTTTTTTGTACATGATGTTTAATAATTACCAATGAATGATTACTAAAATTAGGGATTTTAAATGCATATTACTCAATTAATCAATCAGCCTTTTGTACATCCTGACATCGCACGTGATTTCTCTGATTGCTTGTTTGTGCAAGCGATGTTGGATTTTGAATGGGCTATTATAGAGGCCAGAGAGCATCATAGCCTGATTCCCAAAGGTATTCTACAGCAAACTAAGCAAGCATTAGCGATAGATTTATTTGATATTGAGGCGATTGGGTCGCAAACTTATTTGGGTGGCAATGCGGCCATTCCTTTTGTCGCCCAAGCTAAATCTTTGTTACCTCCAGAGATAAAGCCATACTTTCATCAAACAGTCACTAGTCAAGATGTGGTCGATACAGCGATGATGATGATGCTCAAGCCTGCACTAACACGCATCAATCATGATTTAATTGAGGTACTACAAGCGTGCGCTGTACTGATAGAAGCTCATAGCACGACACCAATGGCGGGAAGGACATTATTGCAACAAGCCTTACCGATTACTTTTGGCGTAAAAGTGTCACAGTGGGCGGCATCATTAATAGCTGTAATGCCAAATTTAGCACAATTAGAGCAATCAGGATTTTATTTACAATGGGGTGGGCCTGTAGGGGTCAGTGACCAAGAAAATGAGCGGTATGAGCTACCTCAGCAAGTCGCAAAATCACTTGGATTGTCACTGCCATTATTGCCTTGGCATACCAACAGGCAGCCCATTCATGCGATCGCTTCTGCATTAGATGCCTGTGCAGGCGCTATGGAAAATATCAGTGATGACATCGCATTAATGTGTCAGTCTGAGTTGGGCGAGGTGGCGGAGCCCGCTATTAAAGGGATGGGGGGGTCGTCTTCAATGCCCCATAAGCGCAATCCTGTGTTGTGTGCCTTAATTAAAACTGCCACTTTAAGAATGCACGGTCATTTGAGCGTGATTAGCAATACAACGGCTCAGCCTTTTGAACGCGCATTAGGCCAATGGCATGCCAGTTGGGTACCTTTAACCGAGGG
>JARIEH010000095.1 GCA_029256865.1 Psychrobacter sp. | reverse complement strand
GTGGTTGCGGACTGCTCAATGGCAAAGGTCGGTGCACCATGAGAAATGAACAGCGCTGGTAATGAGGCAGCATTGGCCAGTCCAGCAGGTACGTTTTCCCATGCCACTGCGGCAGTGATTGGCGCGGTGGCGTTCGCACCATTGCGATGCTGATAAGACGGAATCGATTCGATAAATTTTGGATAGCTCATTCACCCTGTATTAGGGCGTTTGGCGTTATTTCAATCTCTTTTGCCAGCAGCAGGTTTTTTTAACCATTATCATAATGAGGGTCTGTTGAATGCCAGCTAGTTACCACGATGATAAGGATGATTGTGGTTGATGCTCATGGCTCTATAAAGCTGTTCCATCAATACCACACGTACTAAAGGATGTGGTAGCGTCAGCGCTGACAATGACCATTTCATATCTGCCTGTGCCAATACCTCTTGTGACACCCCATCCGCACCGCCAATGACCAAGGCAATATCATCCCCTTGCTGCATGGCGTCTGCCAATTTATCTGCTAGACCTTCCGTCGATAGCATCTTACCTTTGACATCTAGCACCCACAAACGCTCACGTCCAGCCGCTGTGTGGGCCGCTAATATCGCCTGACCTTCTTGTTCGCGATATTGAGTCAAATTGGCATCGGAAGGGTTTTTTGCACGTTTGGCTGCGGCAAGCTCGACGATTTCGGTACTGAGCATGGGTTGAATACGTTTGTAATATTCATTAAAACCCGTTTGTACCCAATTAGGCATTTTATTACCAACGGTTAGAAGTCGTACTTTCATTGGCGCTTATTCCTCCTTTTCTATAGGCAGTTTATGGTGTCATCAATCATCAGTCAGTTAACGGTAATAGAGTTTCAGAGACTGTGTCAGTTGCTTGCTCGTTGTTTGGCTTGGTAATAATGGTGAGCTTGGCATCAGATTCAAAAATAATGGCTTCAATATCATTTAAGCTACGCACTCCTTCAGAGCGCATGGCACATTCCAGCTCTTGGCGAGTTAAGCGCTCAGCACGCATGGCATCTGGCAAAAACTGCCCTTGATAAAATACGATACGCGGCTCTGATAAAATGACGCTGCTAAAGGCTGGCGAGATAGAAGCGTACTTGGTGACCAAAAACTGCAATACATAGAGCACTAAGATAGAGGCAGCGCCTTCGATGAAGGGGATGTTTTCGAGTAAAATAGTACTGGCACCCAATGAGCCAATCATGACCGTCACGATCCAATCGAAGTTATTTAGCTGCGAGGTGGAGCGTTTACCAGAGACTTTGGTCACGAGCACGACTAAGATGTAGACCAACACTGCTGTTAGCGCAATGCGCCCAAGTTTCTCTATGTTATCAAAAAAAAGCATATCCATGATAAAGCCTCCTTAAAAGTGCAAAATAACTCACTGTTTATGACACATTATAAAGTTAGCCTAACGGATTTTATCTGTGAATAGTGCAAAATTTTTGTAGCACCTTGTAGATGTAGGCAAGAGCTCAAGACATCTTGCGTTGGGGGTCGAGCAGGCGATTCACCGCCCAAATGCTGATGCGCGCACTGACGAGGGTAAGCAGCAATATCATGACCAGTGCTGATAGTAATGGCAGAGGTTGTTGCAGGGTCATCTCAACCAATACTGCACGATTTGCGTCATCAAATAGCCATACCCACAGAGCCAAGAAGTAAATAGCTGTTAGTAGCCAAACAACAAGAATACTACCGAACATCAAGCGATTGATCTCGCTTCTGTTTAGGGCACGCTGTTGATGTTTCACAAACTTATTGACGGCTATATAAGCGCCCAAAAAGAGGGAGAGCGCGGTGACCAGTTGCGAGTTGAGGGCAAATTTGGTCTGAATCATCATAAATAGGGTGTTGGCAAGCACGTAACCGATCGCAAAATATCCCACATAGCGCGCTAGCTTAACGGTTAGATGTTGCTGAGAATGTGGTGTTTGGGCATTACGCTTGCTGAGATTGGGCGTCGTGCGTGACATAAGCTGGCCTTTATAAAAGATAGAAAGGGTAAAGAGGGTAATAAATAATAGTTAGTAGCCATTGCATTGGCTACTGACTATCATTGCTGTGCGGTCCAGTCGAGCATCGCATCTAGTACGGGTCTGGCGGTGTAAGCGTTCAATGCTTGCTCACTATTGATGAGTCCAACCACCACATAGTCTTGTCCAGACAGTCCTTTGACGTAGCCTGCCATCGAGGTGACGTTGTTTAAAGTGCCAGTCTTTATCCATGCACGGCCAGTCGCTGCTGACTCAGGCAAACGTTCACCGTGAGCGGCAATAGTCCCACTGACACCAGCGATACCTAGTGAGTTGACATAAGCGCCGAAGCTTGGATGGTGATAGGCGTAAGTCAGTAGCTCATTTAGGTTTTCTGCCGTTATCGTACAGTCTCGACAAAGCCCTGAGCCATTGGTTAGATTTGGAGGCGGTGTGCTCAAGTTATTCTGCCACCACTCAGTCATGGTTTGTAGTGCTGCTGGGTAGCTCGTGACAGCGGGTTTGCCAAACTGGTATAAGCTGGTGGTTTTCTTTGCAGAGGTTTTGTTATAAGCGATTTCATCCGCTGTTTTATTTATAGCACCAACTATCTTAGGGTTACTGACGTTAGTTTTACCATGACCATAAGCATCCAATGACAAAGCAACTTGTTCGGTCATAACGTTATTAGAAAAATGATTAATATCATAAATCTGCTTGGTCAAACTCAAGGAAGGATAGCTGACAAGGGGAAGAGGAGAGACAGGTAATGCCGCTAAGCCGCGAGTTGACTCAGCTTTTTTACTAGACTGATAAGACGCTTCTTGCGCGATGACTGCACCACTCAGCGTATTGCCCAGCTCTTGCCATTTTGCAGCGAGTACACGGGTAGCAAAGTCTTTGGCATCTGGGTAGGCGACATAAAATACATGCTCGCCGCAGCTATTTGGCAAGTCGTTATTGAGGGTTAGTTGTGTGCTTTGCCATTGTGGCGCTAGGCTATAGAGCGCCTGTCCGCAAGTAGCTGAGCGTATATTGACGGTGTTCGGTAATTGGTAATTTGCCAGCTTTGGGGTATAGCTCAGCTGTGCTTGCCCCTCATTTAAGGGATGGCTGTGGATACCTATGGTACTAAAATTGACCAAAAACCCATCGGGACTGGCATTATAAGGACGCAGTGGCGAATTATCAAAAGCCGCTGGGTCTTTGCCAACATTATCAAAGATGGCGCTATCGATAATAATATTCCCGTTAATATGACGGATACCCGCTTTTTGCACCTGATAAAGCAGCTGCTGTAAACGTTCATGAGTCATTTTCGGATCACCGCTACCTTGGATGATCAAGTCGCCATGTAAGCGCTCGCCAATAATAATCCCCGTATGATAGACCCGTGTATGCCAGACAAAATCAGCACCCAAAGTATCTAGAGCAATAAAACTTGGGACGAGTTTCATCGTGCTGGCAGGCGTGCGCGGGATAGTCGATTGATGATTCAGGATAGGTGAAAATGAGATTTTGATAGAGGAGGTCTCAGTAGCAGCTTTACTGCTTTCATTACTATGGCTGCTATTGCTTGCAGGCGCTGATATGGCCTCCTCTGGCAGTATCGTTGGAATGCTCTCTAAGCTTAAATAAGTGTAAACATCATCGGCATAAGCTTGTAGCTTTTGCTCGTGTTTTCTAATGGTGCGCTTCTCGATAGTCACTAAGGTGCTGGGGGTGCTTGGATGGCTTAAAACTTTCTTATTATCAGCGTCAGTGTGGTTTTGAGTCGCCTTTTGATGATTGCTATTCAATTCAGGAGTAGCAGTGATGCTATCAACAACCTGTATAGGAGAGGGCAATCGACTGTCACTTTTATCACCAACTGGTGTGATGATAATACTGATATCAGCGGGCGTTAATTGCGCACGCAATAATGCCGCTTCAATGGCTTCTGGTAGGCCGGCTTGCGCATATAGCGGTGTCAGAGCAGCCATGGTAAATAATGCTAGCGTTGATAAGCGCTTATAAGGCTGCTTAATCACTCGCCAATAGGGGCAAAGAGGCAATAGTTTGGTAGTCATTGTATGATCGTTATAGAGTTTGGAGGTGAGTCGCATGAGCAGTCTATTATCAGGTAGCAAAAACAGCCTATGGTATCACGAGTTGTTGTTTTCGCGTAGATAGTACGGGCGACTAAAGGCTCTAAGAAGGCCTTGAGATGTATATTGGTGAGAATAGAGAGTGTTTATTCTGAAGTTTGGGTAGTGACTGATTTGGATAGCTACTGATATAGACAATTCAAAATAATGTTCAGCTGCTATAAACTTACCTGGCTTGCTGTGCGTAAGCGGAACAGAGGCTTCGAAACCCATATGGCAAAAGCGATCATCCCAGTAGCACTAGGTTTTTTTAATTGAATCGATTATAAGCGTCTTTATGAAACTACGGTCATCATTGATGACAAAGTTTAGCGTACATGTAAAAATGCCATTGCGGTCATCACTGCATCGTTAAAGGCATCGTGGGTGCCGAGCTCAGGGATATTATAATGTGCGAGGATATTGTTCAGATGTTGTGATTGATGAGGAATACCTTGAGTACGATCACCCATACGCCGACTGTATAAGTGGCGCACATCAATGACCTCGTTGGGTAAAGTAGTACCCATATAACGTTTCACCAAAGGGTTTAAAAAGCCGATGTCTATTTGCGGACAAAACCCCACTATCGGGCGATTGTCAATGAAAGGTAGCAGCAGCGCTAGCATCTCATCATAGCTCATGCCATTCTCAACATCAGCGGAGCGCAAGCCGTGAATAACAATAGTATCGCGATCAGGCATCGCAGGTGGCTTGCAGACCAGGTGCATCCCATTACCAGTATCAATAGTATCAGCGTTAATATGAATGGCTGCTACAGACAAGAGGTGATGCCTTTTTGGGTTGAGTCCCGTCATCTCACAGTCGATCGCTACCCATTGATTGGCAGCTGGTTTTGTAAACATTGATTCCAGCTCTGGGCGCTGTAGTTGCGACTTTTGCCAAGAAGAGGATAACTGCTTAAACCAACTCATATCAGTCTATAATCCCTTTATAATATTTCTAGGTGATAATGCTGTTGTAGCTGCATTTTAAAGCTCTTTACCACTGCCAAACACTCTTTAAATAAGTCACGCTCAAGCGCAGATAAAGTAGTGGGATCGATTTGCCGAGCATGCTTATCGTTTGTAGATAGCGCAACTGCTAGCCGCTGCGCCATAAAAAACTCTAACGCTTCTTCTAAAGTATCCGCACGATCTTTGCTCAAGGCGCGTATTTGAACCAAAGCCTTAAGTCGCTCTTTGGTACTGGGTACTTGTAAAATATCGTGTTCCAAAGCCATGGCGCGGATACCGTGTACCAGCGGGAAGATACCTGCTTTTTTTAGATCAACATCATGAGAGCTGGGCTTACCGCCTAATAAAGGTACCAGCTTTTGCCACCATTGATTGATGTCACCGAATTGAAGCGCGGCACGTGCGAACTGACGGACAAACATAGGATCCGATCGTCTGTGGGCAGTTTTTAGATGCTTACGTATCTCAGTCAATAGCGACTCATCACCGCAGACATATTCAGCATCTAGTATCGCGGAGATATAAATACTGTGCATGGGGTCGGTATTTTTAAACCATAAGCTGACTTGGGATTTAAACTGCTTAAGCGGTAGCCGCCACATCGGATTGGTCATCATGATGTTGCCATCACACAGCGGATAACCCAGAGTCGCCAGCTGATTATTAAAAGTCTCAGCAAACTCAGCCAGATCAGGATGAGAGTAATCATCACGAATGATGAGCGCATTATCTTGGTCGGTACGCATGATCTGCTCACCGCGGCCTTCTGACCCCATCACAATCACGCAGGTATTTTTTAGTACTTCATCAGGAACGATCAGTTGCCAAAGCTTGGTAAAAACTTGCGCGTTTAGCGTCTGTACCATGCGACTGACAATCCCAATTTTAACACCGTTTTGGTGCTGCGCCCGAATGTAGCGGCCAATCAATTCGACCGCAGTATCGAGACTGTTTAAGTCTTTGGCTTGTTCGATTTGGATACTGATCAGCTGTGAATGTTGACCAAGATACGCCAGTAAATCACGTAGTGCCAGTATGCCAACGACTTGACCCCTATCATCGATGACAGGTAGACGATGTATGCGATAGCGGGTCATGATCATTAACGCTTCGCCAATCTCCTTATCAGTATTGATGGTCCGCAGATTAAAGTTTGTAAAGCGTTGGCAGGGAGTAGTCGCTGGGTCTTGTTGTTCACTAATAGCGCGGCAGATATCAGCATCACTCAACATACCCAGATTATGATCTGAGTGCGGTGTTTCAGTAGGTTTGAGACTATCGTCCGAATGCTGAGTGTCTGAAGATGGGTTTGAAAGAGGGGGTGTTGGGCGTATCAGTACATGTTTCAGGCCCGCTTCAATCATGGTGCGCGCAGCATGATACAGACTACTATCAGCTTCGATAATACACACGGGTAACAGGCTGATATCAGTGACAGGTTGCAGCATGATTTGCTGTACTTCTTGTTGTTCATTATAACTGTCTTTGTTTAACCCTAATACTGGACTTTGATTGCTACGCCGCTGTTGTAACGCTTTTAAGCGCTCAGGTAGACTGTCTGATAGTAACTGGCGTACCAGATGGTTTTGTGCGCTGATTTTATCGATAGCCTCTCCTGCAACTTGTAGCAATAGGGTGTCTTCGATAGCGCGATATTGATAGGGCCCAGTGCTAGTATTGCCAATATCTTGTGAGTCAGGCGTACGGCGACTGTCAAACCAATCATTATTATTAAGCTGTTCGGATGAATTTTTGCTCCCTAAATAAGAACCAACGAATTTCCCCTCTAGTGTTTGCTCAATTTGTCCTTTTAACACCACAAAAAAATGATTTAAATCGTCTGCAGGTAAGGTTTCATTGGCAGCAAGATAGCGAATTTGGGTATTTTTTTTGAGACTTTGGCGTTCAGCCAGTCGCAACACGTCAAATGGAGGCTGGGTAAAGTCAAGATGGGGCATGGCATCATCCTTGATGAACTTAGCTATAAAAGTAAATTTTTAATATAGCACTAATTGTGGTATATATCCCTGATAAATTTGTGGTTATGGTGCTGTTTTTAAAAATTATACTAATAAAGCAAACACGCCCTAAGCCTCAAGCATTTTTTTAATGCGCTCAATTGCCTCGCGACTCTCTTCGACACTGGCGACTAAAGCGATGCGAACATAGCCTTCACCAGGGTTTTTGCCATCAACTTCACGCGATAAGTAGCGTCCAGCAAGCGCATGAATATTGGCCTGCTCATATAAGGCTTTAACAAAGACCTCATCATCACCGTTGAATTTTTTAGGCGCTTTTACCCAAAAATAAAACCCTGCTTCAGGCATACGCAAGTCTAATAGCTCGCCCAACTCCGCCATCCATAACGCGAATTTCTCTTGATACAGGGCGCGATTATGTGCCACATGCTTTTCATCTTGCCAAGCGGCAATAGAAGCTATTTGATGCGGTATCGGCATCGCACAGCCTTGGTAAGTGCGATATTGCAGATATGACTTTAAGAGGGATGCATCACCTGCAATGAAACCTGAGCGTAGGCCTGGTAGGTTTGAGCGCTTGGATAATGAGTGGAACACCACACAGTTTTTAAAGTCATTTCGACCAAGCGTTGCGCATGCTTGTAATAAACCGATGGGCTCTTTGTTAAAATACAGCTCGCTATAGCACTCATCGCTAGCAATGATAAAGTCATATCGATCGGATAAGCGAATGAGCATTTCCCAGTCATCCATCGTCATCACTGAGCCGGTAGGGTTGTTTGGACTACAGACAAATAATAACTGCGTTTGTTGCCAGACATCGATAGGAACAGTGCGAAAATCCCCTTTAAAGTCGTTTTCTGCAGTGCAAGGGACAAAGTATGGCGTCGCTTGCGCAAGTATCGCCGCCCCTTCATAGATTTGATAAAATGGATTGGGCATGACAACAGTTGGAGCGCGCAGAGAGTTGTCGGTACTGTTTTGATGGGTTGTATCTGTGCTCTCGCCATGATTGATCACGGCCTGTACAAAGCTAAAAATAGCTTCACGCGTGCCCATGACAGGTAATACTTCGGAATTGGCGTCGACATGAGTTAAGAAAAACCGCTTCTCAAGCCAATGGGCAATGGTTTGGCGCAGCTCAAAGCTACCGTTAGTAGTCGGATAGTGAGCCAGTTTGTCCAAGTTTTTCTGCAAAACATCCAGTACAAATGCTGGCGGCTCATGTTTTGGCTCACCGATACCCAGCTTGATTTCAGAATAGGTAGATGCAGGCGTACTATCGGCAAGTAAGGTTGCCATTTTCGCAAATGGGTAGGGATGCAAGTGTGCTAAGTTGTGATTCATAAGTATAGTAACTATAATAGGCCGTTGATAATAAATGTATAAAGAAAAATTACATTTAAGCAGTGTAACACTTCTCTTATTTCTTGTCCTTTTCTTCTGATCGCTATCGTCGTTTTCTAACTGCTTCATTTTCTGATGATGTCACTTTTTAATAATATAGGCTATCACTGCTGTAACTGACGGCAAATGATGGTCAGGATAGTAAATATGCTCAATGCGTCCAAAACTGATAATGTCAGCCTCAAAGATTTCAATAAAAGTGACAGTCGTATGCTGCGCACCGAATCTCACAAACTGCTACAACAGTACGAGCAGCAATGGTGGCAAGCGCGTCAGCGACTCATTGCGCTTGAACAGCGTAAGATGTCTTGGTTTGGAGAGAGCAGCATCATCATGTGGTTTTTATGGCAAATGGTCAGCTACGTGGTGGTCGCTATTGTACTGCTGCTATTGGTTAGGTTGCTAAATATTGAGTTAAGTGCAGGGCATTATATTGCTGTGTTTGGGGTACAAACGCTGTTTTTTATGATTATGTTTGCCTCGAGAGGAAAGCTAGCCACTCATTTACAAAATAAGATCGATCAGGCAGATTTGGTGCGTGAGCAAGCATTAAACGAAATGATTATTATAGCAGAAGATAGTATTATTCCTGACATACACGCCAACGCACCTATCTCTTTGCAGCAGGTTTATGAGCGTTACAATGCGCAATTTCGCATCGCCAGCTTGCAACGGTTATTGCAAGAAGAGGTTGATAACGGACGTTTGATATTGGGTCAGCATCAAATAGAAGCAGAAGTATTATCACCGGAGCTGGTCGAGGATGGGCTGTTACCAAATACGGGAGAAATGGTGTACAGGAGCTTGATTCATACTTCTTAAACCCAGCTCCTAAACTTAAAACAGCCCATGTTTACAGGGGTTGAGGGTCCTAGGTCGACTTAGGCATGGCTGCCATCGCTGCGTACACTTAAAACTGCAATCAGTGCTTTTTTTAGGATATCCAGCTTGGCTTCTGATAAGGGGGCATCATTTTGATCACTGATATAAAACATGTCTTCTGCGCGCTCACCCAAAGTAGTAATACGGGCGGCATGCACCTCAATCTTGTGCTGCAAAAATACCTGTCCGACACGTGCCAGTAGTCCTGGTTGATCTAGTGTCTGCAAACTCATGATATGCTGGCCTGACGCCTCGTTAAACTCAAAACTGATCACCGTTGGTACATCAAAATGTCTGAGCTGGCGTGGAATACGCTTCTGTGCAAGCTTTGGCACCGTGGGATTCTTAAAGGCATCAATCAGGCGTTGTTTTAGCTCTTGCTGACTGTCCTCATCTCTCAATAATGTGCCACTACGATCAAGCAAGACATAAGAATCCAAAGCAAAGTCACGAGTCGCAGTAATGATTCGAGCATCGAGTACATCTAGATTCATCTGATCAAACACCGCCATGGTCACGGCAAATAAATTGGTCTGATTGTGGGTATAGACAAAGACTTGTATCGCATCAAGCGCCAGTTCTCTGTGCTCACGTAGCACCACCAAAGGCGCACTGTCAGCATCAGAGGCCAGACCAATAGGTGGGTGGTTCAAGATGGCTTCGGTATGCCATAAGATATCCTCTGCAATCTCTCGTAAGAAGTATTCATCTCCCAATTCATCCCAGAGTCTGATTACCGCATCACGATCCATATGTTGATTGCCGACATCATCGAGCATTTGTAGCGCTTGTTTGCGGGTGGTACTGATCATGTCTTGGCGATTGGTCGGTGCATCAATATCAGCACGCAAAATGCGCCGTGTTTGTGAGTATAATTGTTTCATCAAGGTCGCTCGCCAACTGTTCCAAAGCTGTGGATTGGTCGCGTTCATGTCAGCAACTGTCAATACATACAAGTGATTGAGGTGAGTGACATTACCGACCAAGTCAGCGAACACAGTCACGACTTCAGGATCTGAGATGTCCTTTTTCTGCGCGGTCATCGACATCAATAGGTGATGGCGGGTCAACCAACCAACCAAATGAGCATCGGCTTTACTCATACCATGCGCCAAACAAAATGCAATGGATTCAGTTTCTCCAAGTTCACTGTGATTGCCGCCGCGACCTTTAGCGATATCATGGAACATCGCCGCCAACACCAAAATCTCTTTGCGCTCAATACGCTGAAAGATAGAGCTGACCAGCGGAAAATCGTCATAATAGTGGGCATCGGTAAAGCGATGTAAAATGCGAATCAAAAACAGTGTATGCGCATCAACGGTATAACGATGAAATAAATCGTACTGCATCAGCCCAGTGACTTGTGCAAAGGCAGGAACATAGTTACTTAATACACCATAGCGGTTCATGGCACGCAGACGATGGAAGAGATAATTTTGTTCTTTGAGATTGGCTAAAAACAGCGCTTGGTGCTCAGGGTTATCGCGATATGTCTGATCAATACCGCGTGCAGCGATTTTGAGCGCCCGCAGGGTACGGGTACGTACTTTTTTGATGCCGTATTGCCCCATCAGCAAAAACATCTCCAAAATAGCTTCTGGATGCTGAGCAAATACACGATGATGGGCAATGGCAATCTGATCGCCGATTCTATTGAAATGTGAGTTCAGTGGGCGTTTGTTAGGCTGCTCGTTATCTGGTAACTCTGGCTCGATGATGGTTTCATAATAGTGATTAATAAGCATCTCAGAGAGTGTCGATATCTGCATCGCACAGCGATAGTAGTCGCGCATAAAACGCTCAACAGCCGCATTAGGCTGATCATCTGGCTGCGAATCATAACCCATGCGCTGAGCAATATCACGTTGATAATCAAACAGCAGCTTGTTCTCATTGCGGCCAGTCAGCTCATGCAGATAATGACGTATCTGCCACAAGAAACTTTCAGCAAAGCTGAGCTCATCGAATTCTTTTTCGGTCAAGAAGTCTTGTTGTACCAAGTCATACAGCTTACCAACTCGAAAGTAGCGTTTGGTCACCCAACCGATGACATGGATATCACGTAGCCCGCCGGGTGAGGTTTTAATGTTAGGCTCTAGATTGTATTCAGTAGCATTGTGGCGTAGGTAACGGGTTTTGGCTTCCTTAATTTTTACCTCATAAAAATCCCGCTGCGACCATAATTGATTGACGATATTGATAGGGATTTCTTGCAATGCTTCATTACCGGTCAATAGTCGCGCTTCTAGCAAAGTACTGGCAACAGTGTGATCACGAGCAGCTTCTAAGCTCTCATTGATAGTGCGTACAGACAGCGCTGGTTCAAGCCCAATATCCCATAGCATCGCCACCAAGCCATCAATCTTAGCGCTAGTATCAGCCTGTATGCCCTCAGGTGACAGCAATAAAATATCGACATCTGAATATAACGACAGCTCACCACGACCATAACCGCCGCTGGCAAACAACGCCAAATCCGTCTGATCAAGCTCAAACCACTCAAACAAAGCGATAAGCAAATCATCAATTGCACAGGCACGTGCGGCCACTAACTGACGAATATTGGCTCCGCGCTCAAGCGCCCGATTGATATCCTCATTGATCTGCGCCAACCACTCTGGAATACCGAGCAAAGACTTATCTGAGCCTTCCGATACTGTCGCCTCTGATATCAATAGTGGCGGCAGCGGAGTGATATAAATGGAGGCGACATCGCAAGTAAACATGAGTGTTATCCAATTGATAATTTAAAAATAGGGATCATTAAAAATAGTAGCGTGTTAGTTGTTAAGAGTATGGAAGCAATAAATAAACGAATACCAAGCATAAGCTATAATATCTGAATACCAATGGTAAAAGCTATCAGAGGATGTTTGATACACACTAGGGCAGTTCGTTACTTTAATAATGATAAAAATGAGCAAAAAAAAGACCGCCTAAGCGGTCTTTCATGTTATTACTGAGTCAAAAAGCTTAAATCTTCTTCGGGGCGAGTGGTGAATACCTCACAGCCATTATCAGTCACCACCATGGTATGCTCCCACTGCGCTGACAGCTTGCGATCTTTGGTGATGGCGGTCCATTCATCAGGGAGGATTTTAGTTTTCCATGTGCCTTGGTTAATCATGGGCTCGATGGTAAAGGTCATACCAGTCTTGAGCTCAAAGCCAGTGCCTTTTTTACCATAATGCATCACTTGTGGATCATGATGAAACTCATCACTGATACCGTGACCACAGAACTCACGCACGATACTAAAACGCTCAGGCTCGACTACTTCTTGAATAGCAGCCCCAACATCACCGAGACGGGCGCCATTTTTTACCACACTCATACCAGCATAGAGGGCATCTTGTGCGACTTTGCAGATACGTTGTGCCATGATAGAGCCATTACCGACGATCCACATCTTTGAGGTGTCACCATAGTAGCCATCTTTGATAACAGTGACATCGATATTGATGATATCGCCATCTTTGAGCAGTTTGTTCTCAGTGGGGATGCCATGACAAACGACATGGTTGACTGAGGTGCAGATTGATTTGGGAAAACCATTATAATTAAGCGGTGCTGGGATGGCTTGTTGCACATTGACAATATAGTCATGGGCAATTTGATTCAGTGCCTCAGTGCTGACACCGACTTGCACATGTTCATCGAGCATCACGAGCACATCGCTGGCAAGTTTACCTGCCACACGCATTTTTTCTATGGCTTCGGGGGATTGGATAAGGGATTTTTTAGTCATCATCTCTGTACTTATAGTTATGTTGTTAGTTTAGGTGAATTATATCATAAATGCAGGATTGACGGTTTTGCTATAAATTATTGTAGTCATTGGTTTATCTGAACGATAGGGTTTGATTGAACGAATGCGTAAATGATTTTAGCAAGATAACTGTACAGCAGGACAGACAGCAGCATAAAGTATGGCTCAATCGTATACGTAATCTGGCATGACAAGCGTCTGTTTGTCATGCATAATAATAGCGTTGTTTAGATAAAACGATTAAAAACAATAAATCAATCCTCATAAAAAATAACCCTTTAAATCTTAAATAAAAACAGTGAAGAGTAAACCTCTGCTATGGTCTTTATTTAAGACTTACATTCACATCATAAATGCAATTTAACCCTTGTAGGAGCTTATATGAAAAACATGACCAAAGTAATGATGGCGGCCACTCTCGCTGTCGGTACCTTTGCTGCCGGTTGTCAGACGACCCCAAGCGTCACGGCCCCAATTAGCCAACCGCTTACTAACGAAGCATTACAAGCCCATCATTGGCAGCTTGTCGATGCTAAGCGCAGCAATGGCGAAAAAGTGACCCAGTTATTCTTTGATCCAGCCAAGCCTTTGACGCTAAACTTTATGAATAATAACGGCAACAATCGCGTGGCCTTTGTGAATACTTGCAATAATATCGCTGCTGAATACAGTATCGTGAATGGTAATGTACAGCTTGATAACGTATTAGCCACAATGATGGCTTGTCCTGAACCCCAAGCCAGCTTCGATACTGCTACTCTGGCCACCGTTCAAGGCAAATATAGCATGAGCAAAAATGCGGACAATCTGCCTATCTTGACGATCAAAAATGACAATCAAGTTTCTCACTTCAAAGCTGTCAATAAATAAGTTGCCATCACTTCAATTATTTAACCCTCAGTTATCAGGTAAATAATGCAAAAACCTCACTATTAGGTAGTGAGGTTTTTTTGCTTATTTTGCCTAAAGCTCCAACCCAGATTCAGCTACACTATGCCT
>JARIEH010000273.1 GCA_029256865.1 Psychrobacter sp. | reverse complement strand
AAGGTTAACTATGGAACCTATCTCATTTGCTTCATTCACCTTAGCATCTATTTTAGCGTCACTACCTGCTAACGGCGAACCAGTTAGCCAATCGGTTATCAAGACGCATATTAGCCCTGCCATTGCTGGACAGTGGGAGATAGATCTAGACAGTGAAGTCACCATGACTAAAGAAGCGGTAGCGAGACGAGCCGCTCAAGGTATAGAAACCAATGAACCCAAAATAACGATTGGTACAGAGGGTGGTGTACTCACTCAAAATGAACAACGAGTTCTGAATATTAAGCCTACTACCATCGACAATCTGAAGGTAGTAACTAGGTCCAATCAGTGCCGTGAGTTATATAACTTTGGCGCAGATAATGAGATGTGGTCGGTTAGTGGTAAAGAGTGGACTTATGGACGTTATCTGGTGACCCACCGTGATGAAGGTTTGCCCATTATCGCCATCAAGACGGTTTATGATAATAATGAAGCAGATTGCTCAGGCAACCAAGTTGACCAAACGGGCGAAGCTGTCATTGCCTTTTTAAACCATGAAGGCAATCAAATGCAGTGGTGTGCTAATCCTGATGGTACAGAATGCTATATGAACTTTCGCAGAGTACTGCCATAATCAGTAAATAAAATGACTAAATACAGTAACTAGTAGACACAGCTATCATATTCATATTTGTGTTATTTATATATGAAGCATAAAAAAGCCGCTATCTTGGTTGGATAGCGGTTTTTCTTGTTATCAGCATTAGAAAGTACGTTAATATAAAGTTTCAGCTATTTCGCCGTTTTAGTCTCTTGAGACTTGAGCAGCTCTTCTTCAAGATAGTGAATGTTTTGAGCTTCATTGATAAATTTTTCATCCGCTAATATGACATCACGATGCATAGGTATGTTGGTATTGATGCCTTCAATAATGAGCTCATCAAGGGCGTGCAATGTTTTTGATATGGCTTGCTGGCGTGTCTGGCCATGACAAATAAGCTTACCTATTAACGAGTCGTAATAAGAGGGTATCTCATATTCAGGGTATAGGTGTGAGTCAAAACGTACACCTGCGCCACTAGGGGTAAACAACTTAGTAACCGTACCAGGTGAGGGCACAAAAGTCACTGGATCTTCGGCGTTGATACGGCATTCTATGGCATGGCCTTGAACTTCAATCTCACTCTGGCGATAGGATAGCCCATAGCCTGCTGCGATTTTGAGTTGCTCAACGACCACATCGATTCCAGTGATCATCTCAGTGATGGTATGCTCAACTTGCACCCGGGTATTCATCTCAATAAAGAAGAATTCATTGTTTTCAAATAAGAATTCAAACGTCCCAGCACCACGATACTGAACCAACTCACAAGCTTTCACACAGGCCTGTAATATTGGTTCGCGAATGTCATCAGGGATATCAGGAGCAGGGGCTTCTTCTAATACTTTTTGATGGCGACGCTGCAGTGAGCAGTCACGATCATACAGATGAATGGCATTACCATTACCATCGCCTAATACTTGAATCTCGACGTGGCGTGGGTTTTGTAAGTAGCGCTCCATATAGACGGTATCGTCACCAAACCAAAGTTCGGCTTCCTGACGAGCGGCTTGTACCTGACCGATAAGCTCATCGAAACGTTCAACGACGCGCATACCACGACCACCACCACCAGAGGCCGCTTTAATAATGAGCGGAAAGCCGATATTACGCGCTTGCTCTTCGGCATTGTGCAGAGTCACAGCGCCAACCGATCCAGGCACAGTTGGTACGCCTGCTTTTTTCATGGCATTAATAGCAGAGACTTTGTTGCCCATCAGACGAATATGATCAGCAGTAGGACCGACGAAAGTTAAGCCGGCTTCTTCAATACGTTCAGCAAATTCAGCATTTTCAGCCAAAAAGCCATAACCAGGATGGATAGCGTCAGCGCCAGAGATTTCAGCTGCCGTTAAAATGGTATTGATATTTAAATAGCTTTCGCTGGCACTTGGGTTGCCGATACAGATTGCTTCATCAACGAAGCGTAGATGCATGAGGTTGGCGTCTGCGGTGGAATAGACACCGACGGTCTCAATACCGAGTGCTTTACAAGCACGTACGATACGCAAGGCAATCTCACCTCGGTTGGCGATGAGCAGTTTTTTTATCATGGGGTCATCCTTGTCAAAGCGGTGTTGATCAGTTCAGTGGTTGCAAATTACTCATAATTGACTATGAATATGAACACTGTATTGAACGTAACAAAGTAAGGTATAGCAAGTACAACTAGGCTTTATAGCGTATAACTGGCTGGCCAAATTGTACAACCTCAGAGTTGTCCACTAAGATTTCGTCAATGACACCACTTTGAGTCGCTTCAAGCGGGTTCATAATTTTCATGGCTTCAATGATACCTAGAGTATCACCAGCCTGTACTTTTTGACCGACTTTAACAAAAGGAGGGTCATTAGGGCTAGCAGCTGAATAAAATACACCAACCATTGGTGCCGTCTCGACACTACCAGCTTTACCAGCGGCTTTTGCTGTGGTGGCAATAGGTGCGGCACTAGCAGCAGGCGCAGCCATCATCGTTGGAACAGGCGCGTCATAATGACGGGTTAGGCTGATATGCTCATCGTCTGAACTGACTTCTAAATTCACCAGTTCGTTTTCTTCCATGAGGGCGATTAGGGTGCGTATTTTTTCAATATCCATAGTTTTTTTGATACCTTTGCTGAAATTCAAAAAAGAAATAATGTAACAAAATATTGTTTAGTTGGTTGCTAATGATACCTATAATTGCCGCAATGAGCAATCAATGTACAGTTGTTAACTGGAAGTTTTTACATTTTTTTGACGCAAACATACATATCGGTAAGACCTAGCGTGTTTTCTAAGTCTTTAGGCGCTTCTTGGCAAGCCTATCTATTAATCTATAATACCTTATCGCTGACTAATTCTTTACAGCAGTCTATGCAGCTGTAAGTATGCACATTAAAAGGCTCGTTATTTATCATAGTCTATGTCGCTAGTGAGTGCTAGCATTTGTTGATAGATACTAAATTTAATAGAGATTAAGGCTAATAAATTAAAGAAGGAAGAGGCTAGTCAGCATGGGAAAGCTTAACTGGATCATAGATAAAAAATGATTGGACTGTTTTTACAACCCAATCATTTATAGTAAAGGCTTGGTTAGGTTAGCCCCAGAGTGCCAACAGGCGTTTTTGCTGATAGCGTAACCGCAATGTCAGGAGTATAGAGGATAAGAATAAACCTGTAATCAATGCCATCCAAAAACCTTGCGCACCAACATCGGTAAAACGTACTAAATAGATACCAAGTGGCAAGGCGACAAGCCAATAACAAAAGAGCGTTACCCACATAGGGACGGTGGTATCCTGCATACCACGTAATATACCAGCGACGTTGACTTGCCAACCATCAAATAATTGGTATCCAAGGGCAAAGATGAGCAGATGCATGGCTTGCGCTCTTACTTCCAAGTTATCAGTAAAGGCGGCGGCCAGCTGTGGCCTAAACAGCCAAATCCCAAGCATACAAACAACCGCAATAATTACTGTCCAGATCAGTCCAGTCGCTTGTACTTGGCGCAGTGCCATGAGGTTTTTTTCACCAAAGCGGTTGGATATCATAATAGTCAGTGCCATAGCGACTGATATGGGAATCATAAA
>JARIEH010000335.1 GCA_029256865.1 Psychrobacter sp. | reverse complement strand
TGATGGGGCTGTTCTTCGCTTCCTTAGCGATGGGTAACTTAGTGGCTGCATTTTTTGGTGGTAATGTCTCAGCGGATAAAATCGAAGGCTTACCGACCTTGTTTACGACGATGGCGGTCTTTTTAGTGGTCACTGCTGTGATATTGTTGTTATTGGCGAAGCCTATCAATAATATGCTTGAAAAGAGCGAGCACGCTGATAAAGCGAGATAATGAAGCAATCTATAGTACAAGTAAAAGGCAAATGATAAAACGTGTTACCCTTGTCGGTAGCACGTTTTATTGTTTCAATGAGTGAGTTATTTTTCTGCAGCCATTGAAAGCCTACTATCTGCCCAAACATCTAATACTGTTCTGCTGTAATACTATTCTACTATTAATAATGGTTAGCCTCATTTATCTGGCTTTTTACAAAATCTTAATTCTACCTATATGAAAAGTTAGTTTAGAGTTGAAATGACTTCATGAATCCTTAAAAATTTATTCACTCAAATAAGACGGCCATTTATAGTCGCTGCACAGTAATATTCTTCTCAATCTAATTTCTACATACTTAATAAAGGAATCTGTAATGAATAAAAAAATTATCCATGACCGTATCGAGAGCCTACGCCAGACGTTAGCGGCGCAAGATTTGACGGCGATTATCGTACCGTCAGCGGACCCGCATTTATCTGAGTACTTACCTGAATATTGGCAAGCGCGTTTATGGTTATCGGGGTTTACAGGCTCAGTCGGTACGCTGGTCGTTACCGCTGACTTTGCTGGATTGTGGACGGACAGTCGTTATTGGGTGCATGCCGCTGATCAGCTAGAAGGCACGGGTATTAGCTTGGAGAAGCTTGCTCCTGGGCAGCCAAACCATATTGATTGGCTCGCCAAGCACTTGGCTGAGGGCGATAGTGTCGCTGTTGACGGTAA
Organism: Psychrobacter sp.; assembly: GCA_029256865.1. The sequence continues at coordinate 665 of JARIEH010000335.1, read as the reverse complement.
TGTGCTGTCTATTGCTGAGCAAGATCGTTTGCTTGAAGCCTTTGATACCAATGATATTACTTTAATCACTGAGCGTGATGTATTGACGGAGATATGGAGCGATCGTCCAGCGCTGCCATCAGCGCAGCTTTACCAACATAATGCGCAGTTTGTAGCTCAGTCTGCTAGCTCAAAACTTGCCGCTGTGCGCGCAGGTATGGCCGATGCAGGCGCAAGTCATCATTTGCTGTCAAGCTTAGATGACATTGCTTGGTTGACTAACTTACGCGGCGCTGATGTTGATTATAATCCTGTGTTTTTGGCACATATGTTGATTGATGTTGATAAAGCGACCTTGTTTGTTGATAAGAGTAAAGTCAGCTCTGATATTGAAAAAGCTCTTAACGATAGCGGTATTACGCTTGCTGATTATGAGGCGGTACAGGAGGCATTAAGCACGCTAACGCCAGAAGATTTATTGTTATTAGACCCAAGTAAAGTCGCTGTCGGTACGCTATCAAAAATGGCCGACGATGTTGGCTTTATCGAGCAGATGGCACCAAGTACTTTGCTAAAATCGGTGAAATCTGCTGCAGATATTGAGCATGTACGTGAAGCCATGCGTCAAGATGGTGCAGCACTGTGTGAGTTCTTTTCCACATTTGAGCAGCGTTTAGCAGATGGTG
>JARIEH010000289.1 GCA_029256865.1 Psychrobacter sp. | reverse complement strand
CCAGCAGTGCGGTTGATTCTTCAAAGACGATATGAGCGGTCGGCTGACCACGACGTAGGTCGTCATCGTCCATACAGGGCAAGTCATCATGTACCAGTGAATAGGTGTGTAGTAGCTCTACTGCCAAGATGGCACGCCGACACATATCATAGCGCGAATCATTGTCCAAAAATGTCTCTAGATTATCCGTCGTCGCTGTGGTTGCAAGCGTTGCATCGTCAACGAAAAGGTCAGTCGCATGAATGCTTGTATTGATACTAGCAAAGCTACTCGCAACCAATAACGGACGTACACCTTTGCCCTGACCCGTCATCACATAACGACAGGCATCTGCTAATGGACTTGGCAGATGTGCGTAAGCAAACAATAAATCAATATCTTGCGCCAGTTGCGTACGCAAAGCGCTGTGAAACTGCTCAAAATTGGTAAAAGGAACAAAGCGAGGTGCAGAAGAAATAGACATAACTCAACCAACCACAAGATGAATAAAGGTAGAAATGATGCTAGTGTAACATGATAGCTTATATGGCTTACATGCCTACTTTACGGATAGTTAGCAGCAGTTAGATGTTGACGACTTCACTTGTTGGTTGCATATGTAGTGATGAGAGAGTAAGTTATTGAGCGGGCACTAAATAATTGGTGTATTTTAAACCCTATTTTAGAGGTAAATAGAGGTATAAAAAGGCTTGTCAAAAACCACAGACTTGTGTTTGATCTCCTTGTCATTGATTTAATAGTGACTTATGAGTCTGGTATTAAGCTGTGACAGTCAGGGGCATAATCCCCTACACTAATTAACGTTAAAAATGGTCTAATGACACATGAGACTGGTGTCTAAACCACTAGAGTTAGATATAAGTAAACATCATCAGGATAATAATGACGCGCCGTGCCATTGAGCGCTGGATAACAAAGACATCAGTACTGCTGAAATTGGCAGTGCTCTTCATTGTTTTACTAACAATAAACGGCTATTTTTTAGTCTTAAAACGTCGCTTTTATAATTTTTTAACACAGAGCTTTTATTACATAGCAAGGAGTTTCAAATGGTATACCAAGGAAATCGCATCACGGTGACAATGCTAGAGGATGGCATCGCCA
>JARIEH010000305.1 GCA_029256865.1 Psychrobacter sp. | reverse complement strand
AACATTGACCTGAGTTTGTAAGTCATTAACCTGTCTTTGTAATTGGGCATTATGGGTGAGTAGTTCTTGATTGGCATCTGACAATGCTTTACTTGAGGGCTGAAGTTGGGCAGCAAAGGTAGTGTTCGTAGCGGCTGAATTGCTAGACGTATCATCTGGTGTTACTACCGATGATGCTGTCGCAGGATCGTTTGTAATTACTGTCGGTGCCGCTTGCACCGTTAGCGCTGACAGTATTATAAATAATGCCAAACCAGCTTTAACGCTGCGATGCACCAGTAAGCTTGCCAGTTTTAAAAAGAGAGATAACTGACTCACGGCTTTGTAACCTTATCCGTAGCTGCGTTTTCAGGCTTGGGCAAGACATGGATAAAGGGCTTGAGATCAACATGACTATAGACACCATCACGCAGATAAGGCTCAGCACTTGCCCATGTTTGCGCCGCCTCAAAAGATTCGAATTCAGCAATGACAATACTACCTGACATGGCACTGTCGCCATGCTCAATCGGTGTCGGCCCTGCAATGATTAGGCGCTGCTCAGCCTCTAATGTTTGTAAACGTCCCAGATGCTCAGCACGAGTAAGCTGGCGTTGGGCGCTGCTATTGGCAACGTCATGACCGATAATAGCAAATAAAGGCATGATTCTTCCTTAATAAAAGATAAGAGTAAACCGGTTAATTATTTAGCTGATTTATTACTCAGTGCGGGATTGAGGTGGTTTTTTAGCACCACAAACTGGACAACAATAAACACCAACATGATCGGAATCCAACCATAGGTTTTAAAGTTAATCCATGCTTCATTAGACATGGTAAATGCCGTGATATAATGGAGTACCGCCATCAGTGAAAAGAATAGCCCCCAAGCAATAGTCAGCTTTTTCCAGCCACTCATGGTGAGGGCAAACACCTCTTTCATCGCCAACTGCATCAATGGCTTGTTGATAGCCGCACTGACAAACAGCGTGAGAGCAAAGATACCGTTGATAATCGGTGACTTCCAACGCAGATAGATGTCGTCACGCAGCAGCAGCGTGCCACCGCAGAAGACGATGGTTATTAATAACACAACCCATTGCTGTTTATCGAACTTGCCTTTTTGGCGTACAAAATGAATGGCATAAACAACGAGGGTCGCAATAAGCAATGCGCCCGCTGCTGCTAATATGCCACTTTGACGGGCAGCGATAAAAAAAGCAATGAGCGGAATAAAGTCTAATAGGGCTTTCATAACAGGTGGGATGTCCAACAAAAACGTAGAGGATAGTTTACACGTCTACTGCAGCAAAAAAAAGCAATCAACCGCACAATAACAGTTTGTATGAATAGGCGTGCATAACCCGTAGCATTACTAAGTATTATTTAGCGACGATTCATGTATATATTCATTCATTTATTTATACCCATATCAAGAAATGAAGGTAAAGCTTATGAAAATTGACTTACATTGTCACAGTACATGCTCTGACGGTACTTATGCACCAACAGAAGTGGTGCAACGAGCGCAGGTAGCTGGCGTCAATGTATTGGCATTGACGGATCATGATACCTTGGCAGGGATTGATGAGGCCAGAGCAGCGGCAGCCGCCTGTGGTATGACATTGATTAATGGCGTAGAAATCAGCTGCGAGCATACGCTAAGTGGTGGCTATGGTAAAAACAAATCTACCAATAAAATCATTCATGTGGTTGGTCTTGATTTCACGGATCGAGAAAAAATGCATGCAGCTTTGCAGCAACTCCAAGACAGCCGTGCCAACCGTGGGCAGCGGATCACTGAAAAACTGAGTGAGTTGTTAGATCTGGATTACGAAGATCTTTGGCAAGCGGTACTTGATAAAGCGGGTCATAATCCGCAAGCGGTTGGCCGTGCACATATTGGCCAAGTATTGTTTGAACGCGGACATGTCAAGACGGTACAAAAAGCCTTTGATGGCTATCTAGCAGATAACAAGCCGGCCTATGTGGCGATTGATGCACTGAGTCTGGCTGCTGGAATTGAGCTGATACAGGCTTGTGGCGGCAAGGCAGTATT
>JARIEH010000295.1 GCA_029256865.1 Psychrobacter sp. | reverse complement strand
CAAGGAATAGCGGCCAATTTAGAGCGTGTTAATAGTAATGAGCAAGGCCAATTTAGTGGGCAGGTTACGGTGAATGTCGTCGATGACAGCGCTGCTAGCAGTGGTCTTGCCAACTCTTAGCTTATCTTAAGTCACCATAAAATATAACGATTGTCTATTTATTTATATGCCATGAAAATTTTATATTCCGCTCATTAAGGTCAGATAGGTAATGAATATATTACAGCGCCGTGCCAAGCGCACTCAGCCGCTATCCAATGCGTTATCAGAACGCCTCAACCGCTCTCAAAATGTGCTGTGGTCTCATTGGCAAGCCTTATCATCACGTGATCAGTTGGCACTGAGTATATTGCTGGTATTTTTATTGGTGTTCGTCGGTGGTTATGGTGGCTACAGCATCCATCAAGCGGCAAAAGACAGTAAAGCAAATTACCAAGAACAGGTTGCCGATTATTTTTGGTTGCGTGCGCAAGCGGGGAATGTTGATCCAAATGTGCTAAGCGCAACTGATGGTCAGGATAGCGGTGATGCCATGCCACCTGCTAGCCGTGTAAATGCCAGTTTACAAACCTCAGGTATCGATAGTGCGCAAGTCATCGCTGCTAATGAGGGTGTGCAGTTCAGCTTCAGTCATCCGAGCCAAGCAGTGGTCAGTGCTGCTCTTGGTAAGCTACAACAGCAAGGTTGGCAATTTTCTCAGCTATCGATGCAGCAAGACTTATCCACCAAACAAATCCAAGTACAAGCCACTGTCGCACTTTAATCGCTGCTAGTCGAAATAATAGTTATTGCGCTCCTTGTCTTGAAAACAGTGCTTTTTACCACCATACAATGCTTAGTAGCGAATACCAGTTATGGATATCTATTATGAACCAATCTCCTGACTCTAATTCTGAAAAGCGTTTAGACTATCACATACCAACGACTGAGCCATTTGTCGGTACACAGTCAACACATGAACTTGCTCGGCAAGCGCAGAGGCCGTTACTGACGGAGCAAAAACGACGCTCTCTAGTGACTTATAACCACCTCACTTATTTGCTGTATATCGCCAGTTACTTTACGGCGGGTATATTATGGATCTTACCCATTGTGATGAACTACGCCAAGCGCCGGGAAGCTGATGGTACTTGGTTAGCGACACATTTTGACTGGCAGATTAAGACCTTTTGGTACAGCATTGTGTTTTTTGTTATAGGGTCTATGTTGATGTTGTTTGCATTAGGCGGACTAGGCGTGAGTGTCATGGCAGATAGTGGTCACTTAGCCATCGGCTCTATTGTGCTTACTGGTCTTGGCATCATGATTATAGCTTTTACTTTTATTTGGCATCTTTACCGCATTGTCAGAGGCTGGATTGCGCTTACCGATAATCGTCCTGTCCCCTAAGATTAAGGGATTGTTAAAAGTGCTCGGTATGAAACTTTGGTCTTATTTCTGTTAAGCTGATATAATCGCAACGTTTTATTGCCGTCACCGCTTCATTGAATTTGTCATTGATTCTCTCCCATTCATTTTTTTATTTAAGCAGGGTTTATTGTCATTATGTCCTACGCCTTATTACGCCCGTTTTTTTTTAAGATGGACCCTGAGCACGCTCATGAAATGACCTTATCGTTATTGGATAAAGCCCATAAATCACGTGTTTTAGGTTTGGCTTACGGTCAATCTATGCAGCCAACTGACTGTATGGGCTTGCAATTCTCCAACCCTGTTGGCTTGGCGGCAGGATTGGACAAAAATGGCGACTATATTGACGCACTTGCTGAGTTAGGGTTTGGTTTTATCGAAATCGGTACTGTGACGCCAAAGCCACAAGTCGGCAATGACAAACCGCGTCTATTTAGACTGAAACAAGCAGACGCCATTATTAATCGGATGGGCTTTAATAATCAAGGCGTAGACTACCTCATTGAGAATGTGAAACGCTGCAAGTACAAAGGCAATATCGGTATTAATATCGGTAAAAATGCCAGTACGCCTGTAGAGCAAGCTGCGGATGATTACCTCTATTGTTTAGAGCGCGTCTATCCACACGCCTCCTATATCACAATTAATATCTCATCACCCAACACTGAAAATTTACGTGATTTACAAAGTGGTGAGGCTCTAACTCAGCTATTAGATTTGATCAAAAACCGGCACAGCCAGCTGGCGACAGAATATGGCTTTTATGTGCCATTGGTGCTAAAAGTTGCTCCTGATCTAGAGCCGCTACAAGTTGATTATATCTCGCAGCAATTATTAGATTTTGAGATTGATGGTCTGATTGCTACCAATACTACCTTGAGCCGAGTAGGGGTTGAGGATTTGCCTGACGGTGAGCAAGCAGGCGGTTTATCTGGTCGCCCTGTCAGTCATATTAGCACGCAGATTTTGCAACAATTCGCAGACCAACTAGATGGTAAAGTGGCACTAATAGGGGTTGGTGGTATCGATAGCGGGGCAAAAGCGGTTAGAAAAATCAAAGCGGGTGCTGATATGGTGCAGCTCTACACAGGACTGATCTATAAAGGGCCAGGTTTGGTGCAGTCTTGCGTACAAGCCATTGGTGGTTATTATGATGCACAAGAAAGCTGATGCCTACTTATTATCAATCAAGTAAAGCCAAATCAAATAATGGGGCAGGAATATGAGTGGTCTGGATATTGTGATTGCCATTGTTGTTCTTATTGGCTTGTGGCGCGGCTTTCAGGTGGGATTGATTAAGACGGCAGTAGGTCTTGCAGGATGGTTTATTGCTTTGATTGCTGCCACACGCTTGGCAGGAGTGGTTTCCCCACAGTTATCAGGATTGATACAGAATCCAGTACTACAGATGGCAATGGCCTTTTTATTGGTGGTTATTATCATATTGACCATCATGCACCTAGTAGCGTTTGTATTCTCAGGCGTACTGAAGACTTTACGTTTAGGGGTGCTCGATAAGATGGCAGGTGGCGTGTTAGGCGCTGCTAAAAATGTCCTTGTCGTGCTCGTCGTGCTCAGTGTCAGCGCACCCTTGCTAGTGCAGATGCCGCAGTGGGAGACGTCTGTCTTAGCCCCTGAGCTGCTGCCTTATGCACCCATGGCTAAAATGATGGTGTCAGACGCTCTAGGTGTCGCTTGGGAACAGGTCAATCAATCATAAATGGCAATCAGGCATAAATTCCAATCAATTAACCGCTTTATTGTTTATAATATACCGCTTCTCTGTCATCGTTAAATTAACTGAATGCTCATATCAATTAATCATTAGGGATAATAAAACCTAAACGCATAAAAAAGACATTCATTGAAATCACTCTCAGTAAATAAACATCATCAGGTTGTCGGTTCGTTGATAGGTACTTGTGCCATCAAGCGTGCCGTTATTGCGTCATCAATGTGTAGTACGAAATAGGACATAATTATGTGTGGAGTCGTTGGGGTTGCAGCTCATGAGCCAGTTAACCAAATTCTTTATGATGCCTTGACTATGTTGCAGCACCGCGGTCAAGATGCCGCTGGTATTGTGACTTTGCAAGATGGACGCTTTTACTTACGTAAAGAAAACGGCATGGTACGCGACGTATTCATGACTCGTCATATGCTCAAACTGGTTGGTAAGTTTGGTATCGGTCACGTGCGTTATCCCACCGCAGGTACCTCAAGTAGTGCTGAAGCCCAGCCGTTCTATGTCAACTCTCCTTATGGCATTACCTTGGCACACAATGGTAATTTGACCAACGCTGAAAGCTTGGCGAAGTCTTTGTATCAAGAAGATCGACGCCATCTAAATACTGACTCCGACTCTGAGGTACTGCTAAACGTTTTAGCACATGAGATGCAAAATATCGGTAAGAAGCATCCAAAACCAGACGATATTTTTGAGGCGGTAAAAGCAGTTTATGGTCGCTGTGAAGGCGCTTATGGCGTGGTAGCGATGATTACTGGCCAAGGTCTATTGGCGTTTCGTGATCCAAACGGTATTCGCCCATTGGTGTTTGGTGAGCGTCTGGCTGCTAATGGCGGCACTGAATACATGGTCGCTTCTGAGTCAGTGGCTTTGACGGGCTGTGGTTATACCATCATTCGTGACGTCAAGCCTGGTGAAGCCATCTTTATCGATTTAAACCATGAACTACATACGCATCAGTGTGTAGAGCAAAAAGAATATACGCCTTGTATTTTTGAGTATGTATATTTTGCGCGTCCAGATTCAATTATGGATAATATCTCTGTCTACAAATCACGCCTACGTATGGGTGAGAAGCTGGGACAAAAAATCCTAAACGAGTGGGGTGAAGATCATGATATCGATGTCGTGATTCCGATTCCAGATACCTCGCGTACGTCAGCGATGGAGTTGGCACTGAAGATGAATATCAAGTACCGTGAAGGGTTTATGAAAAACCGCTACATCGGTCGTACCTTTATCATGCCAGGTCAGCAGCAACGCAAAAAATCAGTCCGTCAAAAACTGAGTGCAGTACCCTTAGAGTTTAAAGGTAAGAACGTCTTGCTTGTCGATGACTCTATCGTACGCGGTACTACCTGCCATGAGATTATTCAAATGGCACGTGATGCGGGTGCTAGAAAGGTGTTTTTTGCCAGTGCTGCGCCACCTGTAAAATACCCTAACGTCTATGGTATTGACATGCCAGTGCGTAGTGAGCTTATTGCCTCAGGTCATAGTGTCGAAGAAGTACGTCAGATTATCGGTGCTGATCGTCTGATCTTCCAAGATTTAGATGACCTAATCGATGCGGTAAAAGATACTAAGCATAGCCGCGTTGAAGGCTTTGATTGTGCGGTATTTAATGGTTGTTATATTACTGGTCAAATTAATGAAGCCTATCTTGAGCATCTCCAAGAGCAGCGTAATGATAGTGCTAAGTGCCTACAAGTAGTCGCTGATACTTCTGTCGATATGATGGGTGTGGAAGAGCAGTAACAGACCCAGATAGTAGCGAATAAAATAGAGGCTGAACTCATCGAGTTCAGCCTTTTTTTATTCTTTAAAGCTCCTATAAAATCTTGGTTGTCAAAACATGTTAAACCAATAGTTACCTTAGGTTAAGAGACGGCTAAACAGCCAAAGTAAGCCGTTCAGTGCTGCAATACCGACGACCATGCTTACTAATAATTGGCGGCTGAGATGGTAAACGGCTAACACGAGAGTTAACGCACCTATCTGCGCCAGTAATAGATGTAGCTCCGCACTACTCAAGCCTGTACTAGCAGACAGTTCTGGGTAGGATAGGCTGGTCAAAATTAATAATACCATCACTGATAATGGCAAGCTTTCATTGAGACGATGCAGCCAAGGTGTGTCTAGGACTTTTTTGGGTATCAGTGCTGGAATGGCACGGGTAATAAAGGTCACACCCGCCATGGCGAAGGTTGCGGCAATGAGGTAACTACTGGTCATTGGTGTCTCCTGCTACTCTGCGCTGTATCCAAAAGCCACGTGCCAAAATCATGAGCATGCAAATGCTAATAGCCACTAATAATAACCAGCTGCTGGTGAATAGCGAGGCGATGGCTAAGCCAATGACCGCAATACCAATCGGAAAGTAACGTTTGATGCTTTGGAATTGCTCATAGGCCAAAATTGCAAACAGACAAACGAGCGCAAAGTCTAAATGTGGTACCAGATCATTAAGCGCGCTACCGATCATGACACCAATGATAGAAGCCAGCACCCACCAGCTTTGATTAAACAAACTGATGGGCAATATCAGTGCGCGACGAGTTTCATTGGGTAAGCTGGTCATCACTGAAAAGGTTTCATCAGTAAGGGCAAATAAGCAATAAGCCTTGGCTAGCTTGTGGTTAGGCAAATACTGGAGCAAAGGCATACCATAAAAGACATGGCGTAGATTAATAGCAGCAATATTGGTCGCCATACTGCCAATCGGCAATCCTGCACTGAGCATCGGTAAGCAGGCGTATTGAGCCGCACCCGCGTATAAGACGACACTGAGCATCACAGTCGCCCAGATAGGTATCCCAGCGACCTGTGCCAGTACTCCGAAAGCAATGCCTGCAGGCAAGTAGCCCATTGCGACTGGAATGCTTTTTTTGAAGCCTTCTGACCATTGATAGCTAAAGGTTTGTTGTTTTGAATAAGTATTCACATCGTATCCTACCATTATCTAATACCATCTCCAAAAAATCCGATGAGCGCTGTCAAACTCTCTGAGCCTATTACATGGTAGTACTTGCACTCGTTTTCCTAGCGGCTCTCATCTTTGCAAATGGTAAAATTTTATTTTTATTAAAGGGTTTCATTAAAGTTTAGGGCGTATTATCAATGAAATATGACCAGAAGCTCTACACAGGCTGAAGCTTCTCATAACTTGACGTTTTGTGCGCGTGGTACAGAAATCCGCTGAGAATGAGCAGGCGTAATAACAGTAAACACCAAACACTGAGCCAAATTCCTGTCATATCCCACTGTTGATACAGTAACCAACTCAGTGGGAAAAATATCGCCGCCAATATCAAGGCCGCGTTACGAATGACATGACCAGCAGTTAGTCCAAAAAATATCCCATCGAGCCAGTAAGCGCCCACACCCACGAGCGGTAGTAGTACCGCATAACCTTGATAGGTCTTGGTTAAGGCAAACACTTGCTCAATATTGGTCATCAGTTGCAGATAAGTTGGCATCACAAGCCACCAAATAGTGCTTAATATAATGGCGAGAGCATAACTGACCACACCTGTCCGCTTAACGATGATACGAAAGCGTGGCCAATCACGCCGTCCCGCTGCTTGACCACTTAATGTCTCTGCAGAGACTGCCACCCCGTCGAGCGCAAACGCTGATATGCTCAGCACTTGTAATAAAATCGCATTGGCTGCTAATACCAGATCGCCACTTTGAGCTGAAAGACGAGTAATCCAGGCAAAGCTCAAGGTTAGAATAAGTGTGCGAATAAAAATATCTTTATTCAAAGAAAATAGCCTAAGCATCTTACCTTTAGTCAAGTGCTGCGGATCTACTTTAAACAAAGCGGCCCAAGTCAGCTTTAAGTGCTGACGACTCAACCAAAGTGCTAAGACAATACCTGACCAAAAAGCGATCGCTGTGCCTAGTGCGACACCGACGATATCTAGCTGCATGCCATAAACAAAGAACAGGGTCAGAATAATATTCAGCACAGCGATAAAGCCTTGCTGATAGAGCATATAGCGGGTCTTGCCTTGGCCTGCAAACCAGCCAATAAAAGCAAAGTTCATGAGCTCAGCAATGAAGCCCCAAAAGCGTATATCTAGATAAGTCTTTGCCGCTACCGCACTGGCTGGATTGGCTGACAATGCCTGTAAACCAAAATCTATGAGCCAAGGCTTCGCTATCAACAATACCAAACCAATCATGATTGCCAGCAATAGTGCACGTTGTAAAATTGGCAGTAGGGGTGAGGCCTGTGACGGTGTTTTTATAGCGCTATTATCAGCAAGTTGACCCAGTGCCTGCGCTGATAAACCAGAAGACGCGTACTGCAAAAAATTAAAGCTCACCAGTATCAGAGATAACAGCTGTATTGCCAAACCCATGCCTGCCAGCTTCGACGCCTCATTCATATTGCCAACGATGGCGGTATCAATCACACTTTGTAACGGCATCGCTAAGTTTGCCAGTAGCACAGGAACGGCAATGGCGACGATATGTCTATAGCGCGTATCGATGGGTGATACAGCAGTTGGTGGTATAGTCGTTGGCATAAAATAATCGCTTGTGCATAAAACACAGATGACAGTACCCGCTACTATCTTGCCTGGTTGCGGGAGGAGTTTGAATTATTTAATAAGTATAGTACCGACATAATGATAAAAGCACCTAATGTTAGGTGCTTTTATCAGAGAGTTTCATATAAGACTAAGTTTTAAGTGTTTAAAGGGTTTAACGAGTAGTTATGACTCTACGACTAATCTTGTTCGAACATTTTTGGATCATTAAAGGTAACGATCTCTTCTTCAAACTCAGGTTTAACTTTAACAACAAAGTCATCCCGTGATAAACCCATTCTGAGCGGGATGGAGCTGGCGATATAAGTTGATGAGTAAGTACCCGCAAGTAACCCAATAAAGAGCGCGACCGAGAACCAGTATAGACCCTCACCACCCAACAGCATCATTGCTAATACGACTAGCAAAACAGTTGAGATGGTCATAATTGTACGGCGCAGCGTCTCTGTTAATGATAAATCAATCGTCTGGCGTGGCGTGATACCACGGACACGGCGGAAATTTTCACGAATACGGTCATAGACGACGATGGTATCGTTCAATGAGTAACCAATCAGGGCCAAGATAGCCGCCAATACGGTTAGATCAAAGGGAAAGCCAAAGAGAGCAAACACACCGATGGTGACGACAGCATCATGAAACAGTGATACTACCGCACCAAGCGCCAGTTTAAACTGGAAGCGTAGAGCGACATAACCAAGCATACACAGCAGTGCGAGCGCCAGTGCCATCACCGAGTTTAAGTACACCTCATTACCGACTTGACTACCGATAATATTAACATTGCTAATATTGACCAGATTATCAGGTAGCGTGAGCGCTTGCTCTAAACTGCTATTAAGACCATCGACGTTATCAGACTGAGGAGGCAAGCGTATCAATAGCTCTTCTCGCGTTCCTAGGTACTGCACGACGGCATCATTAAACCCATTGTCAGCCAGTGCTTGGACGACTTCAACTTGTTCAACAGGCTGCTCATAGCGCACATCTGCTGAAACCCCACCCGTGAAATCAAGACCAAAGTTTAAGCCATTTACAGCAATCACGATGATACTGCCAATGACCATCAATATAGAGATGATGGCCATTGGTTTTTCTAGCTTCATAAAGGGGATAATGCGCTGATTACCAATGGCTTTAATGCCACCTTCTTTCGCTGCCGCCTCATCAGCTGCATTATCAATCTCTTGATTAAGCTCGCTATTAACAGCAGCATGAGAGGCTTGTGTACTCAACGCCTGGTTATCTTTGGTACTTTTACCACCACGACGAGATTTACTTTTGTTCGACTTTGCAGCGGTTCGATCATTAGCCTGATTATTGCTGCCCTTACCATCACGGCGTGGCTTGTTACGACGACGTTGATTGGCCTCATTGGTGTTATGAGGGTTGTTGCCTGTGCCGTCACCTGAGCTGCTGTTATTTGGGGGATTATTCTGTTCAATCGCCATGTTATTCTCCTAGCCGATGCTCAAACGTTTGATAGATTTACGCTTACCATAAGCAATTTGTACCAGTGCGCGTGTTACCAAAATTGCAGTAAATAGCGAGCTGATGATACCAATAGCTAAGGTGATCGCAAAGCCTTTAACTGGGCCAGTACCGATCGCAAATAAGATAAATGCAACCAATAAGGTAGTGATGTTGGCATCGAAGATACTACTAAAGGCCCGATCAAATCCTGCTACGATGGCAGATTTTGGTCGCACCCCATTGGCAATCTCCTCGCGAATACGCTCAAAGATCAGTACGTTGGCATCTACTGCCATACCGATGGTCAAGACGATACCAGCAATACCAGGTAGGGTAAGCGATGAGCCTAAGATTGACATAATGGCGATAATAATAATGACGTTAATCGCCAAAGCTATATTGGCAATCACACCAAATAGACGATAAAAAATAATCATAAAGGCGAAGACCAACAGATAGCCGACTTGTGTTGAAAACAAGCCTTTATCAATATTATCTTGTCCTAATGAGGGGCCGATCGTCCGTTCTTCTACGAAGTACATCGGTGCAGCGAGCGCTCCTGAGCGTAACAATAACGCGAGCTCAGCGGCTTCAGCGTTGCTATCAAGACCAGTAATACGGAATGATGAACCCAATACTGCTTGAATATTGGCACGGTTAATGACCTTGGTTTCAGCATAAGGCGTACGTACTTCGACCGTTTCACCAGTAGCAGGGTCTTCTTCATAAGTGACTTTTTGTTTATTTTCAATAAACAATACTGCCATTTGCTCACCGACGGCGGTACGCGTGGCGTTTTGCATGAGTTTACCGCCAGCGCTATCCAAGGTGATATTGACCTCAGGACGACCGCTTTCATCCAAACTGGTTTGAGCGTTAGTTACTTTATCACCAGTGACGATTGCTTGACGTTCTAATAATACTGGCTGACCGTCAAGGGTTTTGAACGGGAAAGCTTCGGTGCCAGCGGGAGGAATACCACCCATGAAGTTGTCACTGTCTTTTGCAACTAAGCGGAATTCAAGGTTGGCGGTACGACCAAGGACACGCTTGGCTTCAGCGGTATCTTGCACACCAGGTAATTCAACCACGATACGGCTAGCACCTTGTGACTGTACTAAAGCTTCGGTCACACCAAGCTCCGCAATACGGTTGCGTAGGGTGGTCAAGTTTTGGTTAACCGCGTAGCTATTGATCTCATCTATAGTCGCATCGTTGTATGCCATAATCAGCGACGGACCTTGCTCATCTATAGAAGACTGTAGGGTAAAGGTGGTACCCATCGTTCCTTGCAAGATATTTTGTGCGCGATTACGAGCGTCTGTATCAGTAAAATGTAGCACAATACCTTGCGCTTCAGTCTTAATACCTTTCACCGCTATACGCTCGGCACGTAAATCACGACGTACATCGCGACTGGCACCAGTCAAACGCTGCTCCAGCGCTTTATTCATATCTACTTCAAGTACAAAGCGTACACCACCGCGTAAGTCTAAGCCTAATTTCATCGGCTTAGCGCCGATATCACGCAGCCATTGCGGGGTCGTCTGTGCTAAGTTGAGCGCCACCACGTAGTTATCACCCAAGCTTTGACGTAGGACTTCCTGTGCTTTTAGCTGCGTGGTTGGATTATCCAGACGTACTAGAGCGCTATTGCCTTCAAAAGTACCATCATGATAATTAATCCCAGCCGCTTCTAATAAGCTTTGTGACTGAGTTAAGATGTCTTCAGACAGCTGAGTTCCTGCTGCAGCACTGGTAATCTGCACAGCAGGTTCATCAGGATAGAGGTTCGGTGCAGCATATAGGCCGGCGATGAATAGCACGACAGTGATGAGTAAGTATTTCCAAGCGGGATATTGCATAATCACTTCTTTAAGTTGATAAAGTACTGGCGACGCAGGCCACAAGTCAGCAGATGGGAAGTTAGCGACTACAAAAAATGGACGACTGCCATCATTGAAAAGAGCAGTCATTCATCTTTGTGATCATCCGCTATGATAATAGAGTCTAAAAACAGTAGGCTGTAAGGCCATCACTATAAAGGTAAAACTTTACTATTAAAGCAAAATAAACAGATAATGATATCTACTTAATAGCTTTATAGCCGAAAATGACCGTAATAGTTAACGGTCATTTCTTTAAAAATAGCGCTATTAGTATGATATAAGTATGTGGTGGGCAAGTATACTACGAACCCCACGAACACTTATATGCTCTCTATAGTACCTGCAGGCAATACTGAAATGACAGAAGCGCGCTGTACCTTAATGTCGGTATTGTTATTTAAGCTTACCGTCGCGTAATCACCTTCAAGGTGCTTGATACGACCCATCAGTCCACCAGCAAAGATAACTTCGCTACCAACAGTCAAGGCATTGACCATCGCACGATGCTCTTTAGCGCGCTTAGATTGTGGACGGATGACTAAAAAGTAAAAAATAGCAAAAAAGGCGACTGGTAATAATATTTGACCGAATGCTTCCATATCTCTCTCAATAAATTATAGATAATAGTAAAATTAGACGCATAGTAACAAAAATTCCTAGACTTGGTAACTGTTAATCATGGGATGAGCATGTTTTTTTCAGTGTATGGGCATACTCATAGCCGATGTTTATTGCGGTCATACTTTTTGTATATCGAGACACGCCAGCAGTTTATCGTTGGCAAAAGCAGTACTCATGCTGCTTATGTACCCGCAAGTCATGGTGCAAGTCATAGTATAGGCATTATCATAGTCACGCAGCTTGAAGTCAGGCCGCTTGAATTTATGCTGAATGAGTAATATTGTTCTTACTACAGTAAACGTTGCAGGGAGGTTATAGGGAGAAAGGATGGTAGCGCATATAGTGTAGATAGCACGACAAAATATTGTTAAATAACCGCATCAATGCTAATATCAAAGGGTTGTGTTTATATCCACTTTATAATCAAAAATAGGGCGGGATAACGATAATCATCATTCGTAGTGTTACTCTGGGTCTTTTTTCGCTACATGTGACCATCAGTATAGAATAGTCAGTTCAGATATAGCATTGTCTCTCTAGTTATAATTTTCGAGTTCGTATCTTCTTTTAACTTTTTTTGTTTAGGTTACCTAACTTGTTCAACACCTCTTTGTCTATATCTCGTTTATGTCGTCCACGCGCTTATCGTAAAGAAGCGTCTGCTAAACCTCCTCCGACGATGCGTGAGCATACTCGCTTTGATACAACTTGCTTTAGTAGAAAACGCTTTTCTACGTTGGTTGTGCTGATAATGGTTGTAACAACGTTGCTATTGCCACAATCGGTACTGGCTGCTGATGGCTTGGCAGACCCAAGCCCGACAAGTATATTGCTGCTCATCTTATTTGTGGTCGTGGCGATTGCTATCTCATTCATATGTTCGTTAGCGGAGTCAGCGCTGCTCAGTATGACCCCGTCGTATATCGCTGATGTTCAAGAGCACAATCCTAAAAAAGCAAACATGCTAAAACGCTTAAAGATTGATAATATCGATCAGTCGCTAGCGGCTATTTTGACTTTGAATACAGTGGCGCACACCTTAGGTTCCATCGGTGCTGGTGCACAGGCAACGATTGTCTTTGGTAGCGCTTGGTTTGGACTGTTTTCTGCGTTTATGACTTTGGCGATTTTATTTTTATCAGAGATTATTCCAAAGACATTAGGCACAGTATATTGGCGTCAATTAAGTGGTATGGTGGCTTATTTTGTACGCGGTATTATTTTGCTGCTATATCCTTTGATTTGGTTTTCAGAAAAACTGACCAAACTACTGGTACGTGGCAAAGAGCCAGAGACTTTTAGCCGTCGTGAGTTTGCTGCGCTCGCTAGTATTGGCGAAGAGTCAGGTCAAATCGACCCGCTAGAATCACGTATTATTCGTAACCTTCTAGCGTTTGGTGCGATTAAAGTCGAAGACATTATGACACCACGTTCAGTGATGCTGGCGTTTGAACAAAATAAAACAGTGGCTGAAGTGTTGGCTGATCGTCCAAAGCTCACTTTTTCGCGGCTACCTATCTATGATGGCGATCTAGACAATATTACGGGTTTTGTATTAAAAACCGATATGCTACTTGCAAAAGTGAATCATGCGATGCATAAGCCGTTGATACAGTTTCAGCGCGAGATTACTTTTGTATTCTCAAAAATGAAGCTGTTTGATTTGCTTGAGTTGATGCTAAAAAACCGTCTTCATATTGCCATCACTGTGGGTGAATATGGTGAAGTAAAAGGAGTGGTGACTCTAGAGGATGTCTTTGAGACCCTATTAGGTCTTGAGATCGTAGACGAAATAGACCGTGTTGAAGACATGCAAGCACTGGCACGGCAGATGATGGATAGAAGAGTAGAGCGTCTAGGTATGAAGCTCAATGACGATGAGCAAGATGATAATAATAAACCTACTGTAGGATAGCTGACTGTTAAGTAGGATAGCTGTGTCTCAACTTGAATGCAGATTATAAAATAGGATCAGTACATAGAGTGATATGTGGCCAGTTCTTAATACCATAGAGAAATCTATGAGCCATACATGCAATAATTAAAATTGGCGTTACATGGCTGTTAGGATTTAATGATAGGCTGAAAGTATTCATTTGTGATATTGGGTTTAACGATAATGGCTTAACATTTTAATATTGTTAGGGTCGGTTAAATTAAGATGGAATTAAAAGATGAGCGGCAGATTCATGCAAGCTCGTCAAAGTAGGGTTTGTAAAAATACTCGTATAAAAAATCAAGCAATGAAAGTAATCACGCTAAGGATTATAATGAAAAAACTATGGCATAACGGGCTATTTGCTCTATTGATCAAAAGTGCAGGCGTTGCTGCGATCGCAGCTGTTGTTAGCAGTGTTGCAGTCAGCGCACAGGCAGCGACCATGACTGAAGGTTTGGTACAGAACTATGCCTCTGCAATGAAGTCAGCCGCCAATAGTAAAAGTACCAACCAAGTCGCAGCCTTAGTCTCTGATGATGCTCTGATTTCTCTATCTAGAAGAGGTAAAACAACCAGTTTAGATAAAGATGGCTATTTAAAGCTATTGCAAAATAGTTGGAATCAGACTTCAAACTATCGCTATGACATCAGTGTTGATAATATCGTCACTACTGGCTCACAGGCCAAAGCAAATGTGAAAACGGTAGAAAGCTGGGTCAAAGATGGCAAAAGCGTCTCGTATGTGACTACCTCAAGAGTCACGCTTACTTTGTCAACAGGGAATGCAGTCTTACTACGTGCAGTCTCGCAAGTGACTATTGATTGATTTAAATTAACCCGATTAAACGTATTAGATTAAAAATATTGTCTCAAAGTTAGAGTAATCAGATTTTACGCCTATGACAACGGCAGGGTTGAAGCCTTGTTGGTTCTGAGTAATACGCTTCATTTGTTATGGCTATATTGGCAATCCGTATACCCATCTGTTGGTATTTTATGATTAGAAACTGTGAAAAATAAAGGCGAATGCGCTATTCTGGCTCAATCGATTAAATTTGCATACTATCTTTCATAGAGCTATGGTTTTTGGCCTGCATTGCATACTATACTGTCATTTACCCTCATTTTCGCCCTCTCTTGCTGCTAGGAAAACACCACCATCATGTCTACTGTGTCATCAAAATCTCGCTCATTTATTGCTTTACCCTTGACGCTTGCGGTGTCTACTTTACTTATTAGCGCCTGTAGTAATACCTCACCGGTAAAAAATACCGGAGCGACCAATAGCTCGCCTGTGATCACCAAACGTCCGGCCACGCAAAATGTCATTCGACCTGCTCCTGCTACTCGAGATGATTACTCAACTGCGTTCCTGGATGCAGAGAGTTTGGATGAGTTGGCGGATTTATTAGAAGCCACCGATATGACAATGGTTGAAGATAATAAGCTTGCTATTCAGCAATACGGTGACTTGTGGAATCGTCTACGTGCTGGTTATCGGATGAATGGGGGACAGCCTGTTTATAATCAGCGTATCGAAGGGCAGAAGAGTTGGTTTACCAGTAGACAAGATTATCTAAACCGTCTGACGGCGCGCGCCAGTCGCTACATTTATCATACCGTGCGAGAAGCTGAGCGCCGCAATATTCCGACTGAGCTTGCGTTACTGCCAGTGATTGAGAGCTCCTACGATCCAAGTGGTACCAGTAGTGCTGCCGCCGCAGGCTTGTGGCAGTTCATTCCAAGTACTGGTCGTATTTATGGTCTCAATCAAAGTAGTACTTATGATGGTCGACGTGATGTCATTGAGTCCACACGTGCTGCCTATGACTTTTTAACGGCCTTATACAATCAGTTTGGTAGTTGGGAGCTGGCTTTGGCTGCTTACAACGCGGGTCCTGGTCGTGTACAAAATGCGATTGATGCCAATAAGGCAAGAGGTCTTCCCACTGATTATTGGTCACTCAGACTGCCTACTGAAACCATGAACTATGTACCAAGATTTTTGGCTGTTGCCGAAATCGTTGCCAAGCCTGAACAGTATGGGGTTTATCTGCCTGCTATTGCCAACCGTCAGCATTTTCGTAGTGTGCCTGTTAACTATGGCGTAAGCTTAGCCGAAATATCTCAGGTTACGGGCGTCAGTCAGGATGAGTTAGAAAGGTTGAATACTGCGCTGACGTCAGGACGTGTCGATGCCTCAGGTCCGCAGCGTATCATTATTCCTAATGACGTTAACCTCAATCTTGATGGCAAGCTTACCTCATTGAGAGGGAATGGTACTGGGAATGTGTTGGCCTCAAATAGCATCACCAGTAGTCCAAGCACGACACCAAGCTATAATGCTCCGTCATATAGCGGTGGCAGCAAGTCATTGCCATCGACAGGTGGTGGGCTGGCTGATTATGCAGCGACTGCTAGGGTACCGCAGCAGACTACCAGTTATATCTCTCCCTCTGTGTCGCCAACCAGTAGCTCCGTCTATAGCAGTAATGCTCCAATGTCTACTGAGCCACCGATTACCAGTAAAGAGACCAGTAAGATCAATGCGGAGTTACAAAGCAGTAATAGCTTACCGACTACCTCAGCTCAAATTACTCAGAACAATACTATTGTCCAAGAGCCACCGCTGAGTAAAGATGAGCGTGATTTTATTGCCAATCAAATTCGAAGCAGTACACCTGAGACAAATATCATCAATGCTGATGGTAATATCAATTTATCGGCAGTACAAACGCAGCAATCTATTCTTGAGGCCAGTGGTGAAGACAAGAAGCTGAGCTTTGCTAAGACGCCAGCAAGCAAGCCAAAACCAAAAGGCACACGTAGCACTTATATGGTAAAACGTGGGGATACCTTAGCAAATATCGCCAGTCGTGCTGGCGTCAGCTGGCGTGAGATTGCAGAATGGAACCAAATAGATGCCAGTGCGAACCTGCTGTCTGGTAGCACTTTATATCTGTACGATGCGAAGAAAATTGAGCCATTGAGTAGCGCCAGTACAGCTACCGCAAGTCAACCAGAAAGTTATGTGGTTCAATCGGGTGACACCCTGATTGGCACGGCCAACCGTTTTGGTTTGTCAGTCACACAGCTAGCAACTTATAATAATTTAAGCAGTCGCGCTGATTTACTCAGAGGTCAAAAACTGTGGTTGGTACCAGGCAAAGTGAAAGCACCGGCCAGTACGCCTGCGGCATCATCGTCAAAACCAACTAAACCGACAACAGCGACTCAAAACTATAAAGTTAAAGCTGGTGATGGTTTGATTGCGTTGGCTCGTCAATTTAACGTCTCAACCGATAAGCTCGCTAGCCTTAATGATATGGGAACGAGAGATTCACTATATGTGGGTCAGATCTTAAAAGTACCAGCCAACGTTGATCTGACAGCCGCTAGTAACAGCACTAACAATGCCAGTACTAGCAGTGCTAGTAGCTCAAGCTCCGTATCGACGACCAATTATAAAGTAAAGTCAGGCGATACTTTAATCGGAATTGCTAATAGCGTCGGTGTCAGTGCTGCAGAGTTGGCTGCAGTGAATAGCAACTTTGATGCCAGTGCGCGTTTGCAACGTGGACAGACAATCAAAGTACCGGCTTCTAAAGAGTTGGTTGATCGTCAACTGAATGATAAATCGGTCAGCTATAAGGTAAAATCAGGTGACACCTTAACGGCAGTTGCCAAACGTTACAATATTGGTTTGAGCGACTTAGCGTCAGCAAATGGTCTTAATACGAATTCGAACTTGATATTGGGTCGTACGATTACTATTCCTGCTAGTGGTAGCGTTGCAAGTAGCGCTAGTAAAAGCAGTGGTTCTGCTGCTTCATCCAGTAGCACTTCTACTAATACAGCCAGCAGCAGTAGCGGTAAAAAGCTAGGTAACACTGAGAACTATAAAGTACAGCCAGGCGATGGCTTGATTGCGTTAGCCCGTCGCTTTGGGGTTTCAGCGGATGATTTGGCTGCGACCAATAACTTGGCGACCAATGCTCAACTACAGCGTGGGCAAACCATCAAAGTACCAAAAGCAACCGTGAGCTATACAGTGGGATCAGGGGATAGCTTGATTGGTTTGGCGCGTAAATATGGTGTCTCAACGCAAGAGCTTGCTGATATGAATAGTATCGCAGTAGACACTATGCTACAGCGTGGTCAACGCTTGACCGTCCCAAATCGTTAGTCTCAATATTGACTAGAATATTGGCACATAAAAAAGCGGCTCTTAAATATAAGAGCCGCTTTTTTATGTGCCAATTCTTTATGCAGTTGGCTTTATGCAGTTATTTAGGCTGATGGATTACACCATACGAGTTTTGATGGTTTGAAGATAGCTTCTGATGTTACTGACATAATGCATTGCTTGTCCATAACGGCTATTGGTGGCTCTATTTTCTGATAAGTAAGTATAGACGTTTGCCCAACTCTTATCATCGAGACCTTGCTCGCTAAGTTTGTGCTGAATACGCTTGACCGCGTTAGGGCCCATATTGTAAGCGGCCAATGCAAACCAAATACGATCGGTGTTTGGTACATCAGAAAAGCTTTCTTTCATCTCTTCTAGATAGCGTGCACCACCACCAATACTTTGGTATGGATCAACACGGTTCGAGACGCCCATAGCTTTTGCAGTATTATTGGTCAGCATCATCAGACCACGTACACCTGTTGGCGATACGGCATTGGCATCCAAGTGCGACTCTTGATAACCCATGGCGACTAGCAGTTCCCAATCATGATTGTAGTTACGCGCTTGCTCTTCAAACGAGGACTGATAATTGGGCAGCTGTTCTGTGAGAGTCTTTTTAAAATGGTTTTGACTATAAGCATCTTTTAACAAGTTTTGATTGTAGAATGCGGCAAGCTTTTGGGTGTTTTCAAGCTTGATGCTATCACACAAAAAATAACTGGCTTTTTTTGACAGTGGATCGTCCGCTTGGGTGAAAGACCAGCTGACTTTAGGGTGCAAGCCATTATTGGTTAAACTCGCATCATAGCCGCAACTGACATTGACGGATGATAGATTGAGCTGACTCTTTAACTGCGTACTGGCTGTCGTCAATGCCATATCAGCGTCACCTGATTTTACTGCTTTTAGCGCTGCTTCTTCGCTTGCATAAGCTTTTAGATCAACTTTGACCCCAAGCTCATCGGCGTAGCTGCTTACCAAGTCAAAGCCGAAGCCATGTTGAAAGCCATCAGTCGCAAAATAAGTACTGTCTCCAGGGACAGCAGCGATAGTGAGGGTCTCTTCCATCATGACTCGATCATATGCTGGTACTTTAGAGTCCATCATGGTAAGACTGTCAGCGGGCAAGGAAAGTAGCGCAATACTAGATACTTGGGCCATTTTTTTCGTTTTGGCAAAACGAGAGCAAGCAATAGGGGGAACCGATGAAACAGATGAAACGAGGTTACTTTTAGTGTTAAGTGTGCGTTTGGTTGGACGCAGTAGATAAGAAATACGGCGTTTGGCACTTTGTGCAGATACTTTTACACGATAAGTAATACGCTGCATGGATGTCTCCTGATTTTAGCCATCCTACTTACCGTAAAGGTGC